>JAKOGY010000077.1 GCA_028658405.1 Dolichospermum sp. ST_sed8
ACGCCTTGGTTGAGAGAAATCTCAACTTATGTATTTGTTAGCTTTTGTTAGCAAAAAAGTATCGGTAGAAGTCCTATAAAATTTTAGATCAGAATAGCTACCAATTAAGTTGGTAGCTATATTTTTGCGGAAGGTAACTTTAAATACAATTTAAATAGCACATCTAAGGTAAATCATTTAACAATAGGTTCATTTTTGAATATACTTTACCAATTTTATTGGTAAAGATTATAGTAATCTTGGTGTCAATTCCATGAATAAAAATTTCTCTCAATCCAGTTTGCCAATCAAAAGAAGAAAATTACTAGTTTTAATAACTACGGCATTAGCAACTTTATTACTAGCAATTGGCTTACCAATCCTGACTTCTTCCCCTGTTGTAGCACAATCTAATACCAGTTTAATTGTATCCGCTGCTGCAAGCTTGAAAGAGGCACTAGAAGAAATTAAACCCCTTTACCAACAAAGTAAATCCAACGTCAATATTAGTTATAACTTTGGATCTTCTGGTGCATTACAGCAACAAATCGAACAAGGTGCGCCGGCGGATATTTTTATCTCTGCGGCTAAAAAACAAGTAGATGCTTTAGAACAAAAAGGACTTTTAGTTACAGGAACTCGGAATATCATTGCTAAAAACAGGCTAGTTTTAGTAGTACCTAAAAATGTTGTGGGTATCACTAGTTTCTACAGTCTCAAAGATGCAGAAGTTAAAAAAATCGCTATTGGTGAACCGAGAAGTGTACCCGCAGGACAATACGCGCAACAAGTATTAGAAAAGCTGAAAATTTGGACAGAAGTTAAATCAAAACTGGTTTTCGCTAATAATGTCCGTCAAGTTTTAGCATCTGTAGAAAGTGGTAATGCTGATGCAGGTTTAGTTTATATAACTGATGCCAAAATCTCTAATCAGATAAAAGTTGTAGTTACAGCCGATGAAAAATACCACTCTCCTATTATTTATCCCTTAGCAGTTGTTAAACGCAGCAAAAATATTAATGCTGCTAAAGAATTCTCTCAATTTTTATCTAGTGATCAAGCTAAGGCTGTATTTAAGAAATATGGGTTTATTCTGCCTTAGCTATATGTGGAATTAAATACTTTTTTCCAGCTTTAATATTCCTGTATAATTTACAAATGCAGGAATAAATTAGTTATTGTTAAATAGAAAATTCAGATTTATACCATTTATCTAAAAAACTATGGCAATTGATTTATCACCTCTTTGGATATCGTTGAAAACGGCTTTATTGGCAACGTTTATCACTTTCTTTTTGGGGATATCTGCTGCTTATTGGATGTTGGGATATCGCGGTAAAGGTAAATCTTTAATTGAGGGGATATTTGTTGCTCCGTTGATTCTACCACCTACTGTGGTTGGGTTTTTACTACTGCTATTTTTTGGCAAAAATGGTCCAGTTGGTAAACTGCTAGAACGATTTGATACCACAATTGTTTTTACTTGGTATGGTGCGGCGATCGCTGCTACAGTAGTTTCATTCCCATTAATGTACAAAACTGCATTGGGAGCTTTTAGTCAAATTGATGCCAATCTCCTGCGAGTAGCGAGAACTTTGGGCGCTAAAGAATTAACAATTTTTTGGCGGATTAGTTTACCCCTAGCATTTCCGGGAATTGTAGCTGCCACCACCTTAGCATTTGCGCGGGCTTTGGGTGAATTTGGGGCAACTTTAATGTTAGCAGGTAATATTCCTGGACAAACACAAACAATTCCCATGGCCATCTATTTTGCTGTGGAAGCTGGAGCAATTAATGAAGCTTGGTTTTGGTCAATTACTATTATGATTATTTCCCTTTCAGGAATTATTCTAGCTAATTTTTGGCAAGAACTTCAATATAAACCAAAATCGACAAAAACAACAATTAGGCAAATAGATTTAGCAAATAAATCTTCTTCTTTATTAATAGATTCCTGTCCATCTGGCTTATTTTTAAATATTGAAAAAAGATTAGCTAATTTTCATTTACAAGTTGGCTTTAATACTGATGATCAACCATTGGGATTATTAGGAGGTTCTGGCGCAGGAAAAAGTATGATTTTGCGTTGTATTTCTGGGATAGAAACACCAAACAAAGGACAAATAGTTCTAAATAATCGGGTATTATTTGACTCGGAAAAGAAAATTAATCTGCCTATTCATCAACGCCGAATTGGTTTTCTATTCCAAAATTATGCCTTATTTCCACATATTACTGTAGCGGAAAATATCGCTTTTGGTATACCCAAATCTGTAAATGTTAAAGAGGAAGTAGAAAAGCAATTAGTAGCTATGCACTTACAAGGATTTGGCGATCGCTATCCGCATCAACTTTCCGGGGGACAACAGCAACGAGTAGCATTAGCTAGGGCTTTGGCCAGCAAACCAGAAGCATTACTTTTAGATGAACCATTTTCTGCACTGGATACACACCTCCGCAGTCAATTAGAACAACAAGTTACAGAAATTCTCTGTGATTATTCCGGTGTCACTTTGTTTGTGACTCATAATATGGAAGAAGCCTATCGGCTATGTCCCAATCTGTTAGTATTAGAACAGGGAAAAGAAGCTCATCATGGTTCTAAATATGAGATTTTTCAACATCCTGCAAGTATGAATGTCGCTCAACTTACTGGTTGTAAAAACTTTTCTCGTGCTAATCCTTTATCTCCCCAGCAGATAGAAGCAATTGATTGGGGTTGTACTCTGCAAGTAAGAGAAAAAATTCCTTCAGAATTATCTCATGTTGGTATTCGCGCTCATCATTTAATTTTCACCAAAGATCCTAATCAAGTAAATACCTTTCCCTGTTATTTAGTGCGTACCAGTGAAACACCGCACCGCATGACGGTATTTCTCAAGCTACATTCTGCTGGCAATCATCCCCATGATTATCACTTACAAGGGGAAATTTATAAAGAAAAATGGGTAAATATTCAAGATCAACCTTTTCCTTGGTATGTGCAGTTAGAACCTTCGCGGTTACTATTAATGGAGTAAAAAACCATATTTTAACAATTCAAACTTAATATAGGAATCATAAATGATATTTGCAAAAATTTAAGTAGGGTGGGCAATGCCCACCAAAACCCTTATCCGGTGGGCAATGCCCACCCTACGTGTATTTCAAAAATCAAATAAATAATAGTCCTATATTAAGAAATGTTAATGCCACAGCACATTTCATCTTGATTTCATATTTCCATGAAAAAATAGAATTATAGTTAAACAAATAACTACAACAGTTAGGTTTAATCAAGTTTGTTATTAGATATTGATACTCTCCAAAAGGTGAAATAATGAAAAGTAAAAATTTGATTTATGGACTAATTGGGTTACTGAGTAGTAGTGCTATTAGTGGATTATTAATCATCAATAGTACACAAGCGCAAAATCCTAATTCTGAACACAATTCTCATCATCCATCTCCAAAAACAAATCCTCCCCAAAAAGGGATGATGAGACATACAGATCAGCATTTTATAGAAATGATGATTCCCCATCATCAAAGTGCTATAGAAATGGCTGATCTAGCATTAAATCAAGCTAAACGTCCAGAAATTAAGAACCTAGCAATTGCCATTCAAAAAGACCAAAAAAGCGAAATTGAGCAAATGCAAACTTGGTACAAAAAATGGTACAGAAAAGATGTACCTACAATAGCTATGACTCATGAAGGCATGATGTCAGGACAGGAAAATATGTGTCAAAAAATGAATCCAGACATGATGAAAATGCCCATGAATGGGAAGATGAAGTGCATGAATATGGATTTAGAAACATTAAAAAATGCCCCAGATTTTGATAAAGAATTTATCAAACAGATGATTCCTCATCATCAAAGTGCTGTGAAGATGTCAGAGATGATTGCTAAAAAAACCACCAAACCAGAAATCCGTAATTTAGCTAAGTCTATTATTAAAAATCAAACTGCGGAAATAAAGCAGATGGAACAATGGTATCAAACTTGGTATCAGTCAAAACCACTTTGAATTTTTGGTGGGCATTGCCCACCCTACGAATATTTAATTTATGTATTAAAAAATATGCGTTTGTTATTAGTTGAAGATGAACATGATTTAGGAATTAGTATTCATAATGCTCTGACTAAACGTGATTATATAGTAGATTTAGTTGAAGATGGAGAAACAGCATGGAATTATTTGAATGCAGTACCATCAAGGTATGAAATTGCTATTTTAGATTGGATGTTACCAAAGTTATCAGGATTGGAATTATGTAAAAGATTAAGAATGCAAAAAAATTCTTTACCAGTTATGCTATTAACAGCAAAAGATAGCATGAATGATCGTGTTACTGGTTTAGATGCAGGAGCAGATGATTATTTAGTTAAACCCTTTGGTATGGAAGAATTATTAGCAAGGGTAAGAGCATTACAAAGAAGAGTACCAAATTTCCAACCACCACAGTTAGAAGTTGGTGGTTTAATGTTAGATTATGGAAATTTTTCAGTTGTGAATTTAGAATCAGAAAATTCTCCAGCAATTATCCTCACAGCTAAAGAATTTCAACTTTTAGAATATTTCATGCAGCATCCTCAACAAATATTAAGCCATGAGCAAATTCGCGCCAGATTGTGGGACTTTGAAAGTGATACTGTGAGTAATGTTGTCGCTGCACAAGTGAGATTATTAAGACGTAAGTTATCAGAATGTGGTTGTCCTAAAACTATTGAAACTATTCGCGGTTTAGGTTATCGTTTTTGTGGATAATATTTGATACTGGTGCGTTACATTTCATTAACGCACCCTACGAAGATAAAATATAATGGATAATAATTCAATCTTTAATAATTCTCGTTTAAAGTTAGCAATTACCTATGGTGGTGTCATGGGTTTAACTTTATTAATATGTGGTTGTATTGCTCATCTTGTTATGGTAAAGGCTTTTACTCGCACAATTGATCGAGAATTAGAAATTTTTGGTAAGGTATTTGAGGATCAACTAAAATCAGAGTTGAAAATTCCTGGAGAGTTATCTATTAACACTCAAAAATCTTTACCAGGAATTTGTTTTGAAAAACAAAGTTGTTTACCAATAAAATCAGAATCAGATTTACTAGGTTTATTAGCAGAAGGATATTACCTGAGATTTTTAAAACCATCAGGAGCAGCAATTGCCGCAATTGGTAATCATCCAGATGAATTTCCTGATAATATTAATCTCCACCATTCTTATGATATCAAAAATCGCAATGGTGAACTATATCATTTACATTTAATGCCCTTAAAAATCAAAAATGGTCAATTGTGGGGCTATTTGCAAGTAGGGCGATCTATACAACAATTAAATGATTATATGAATAGTTTACATTGGTTATTAGGATTGGGTGTTCCCTGTTCTATGATCATTATTGGTGGTGCAGGTTGGTGGTTAGCAGGTTTGGCTATGCGGCCAATTGAAAAATCTTATGCACAATTACAAAAGTTTACGGCTGATGCGGCACATGAATTAAGAACTCCTATTACCTCTTTACAAACAATTGTTGAAACAAATTCTATCCAACCAGAAACTAAACAAGCGCTAGAAAGACAAATAAAAAGATTAGTCACATTAACCCAGGATTTATTATTACTATCTAGGTTAGAAAGTGGATTACAACCAGAAAAATGGCAAGAAATTTGTTTAAATGATTTAGTTGCAGATGTAGAAGAAGAATTAATCCCAATGGCTATGACTGCACAAGTTTTATTATCTAGTCATATTCCTGATCAAGCTTGTTTTTATATTCAAGGAAATGAAAATCAAATTTATCGGTTATTATTAAATTTAGTCAGCAATGGTATTAAATATACGCCCGTTAATGGGGAAGTTAAAATTAATTTCGTAACCAATGATCATCAGGGTATAATAACTATTAAAGATACGGGAATTGGTATTCCTGCTGATGATATTCCCCACATTTTTGATCGTTTTTATCGAGTTAATACAGATCGTTCTCGAAATAGTGGCGGTTCGGGGTTAGGTTTAGCCATAGCTTTAGCCATTACCCAAACTCACAAAGGCAAATTAGAAGTACAAAGTCAGATTGATTATGGAAGTACATTTACGCTGATTTTGCCGCTCGTTTCCCCAGTAAACAGATAATTTCTACTAACATAGATGTAATCATAGCCATAGCGGCAGCAGTTGCCCCATTCATGCCTTTATTAATAGCTAAACTAGCGATTATTAATAAAGTTCCTGTTCCTAACCAGGTAGATAGATTAACATGACCTGTACGATTTTCGCTAACTAAAAACCCCTGAGTGGCATTTTGTAAAGCTACAAATAATGGCACAATTGTACAGATTAAAAGCACTGGTTTAATGCTGTTAGCTAAGGTAAGATCATTACCAATAAAACTTTGCACAATGCGATCGCCTATGGGTGTTACACTCATTAATAATAATAAAGTAGAACAAGCTGCACCCACACTTACAGCAAAGATTAATAGTTGCTTATCGCTGACTTGATGACGATATTTAATCACCATTTGCTGTACCATGCGGGTAGAATTGGCTATTACTAACACCAAACCCCACGCCGCAGACCAAGCAGCAATGGCAATTGTAGCATCTTGAGCGCGGGCAAGAATACTAATTAATATGGTTCTACCACCCCAAACCACCATCATAGAATTAGCTAAGGGTAAATAGAATTTCCATACCTGTGCTAAATTGCTGGGTAAATTAGGTTGTGTAACTGTTTCCGGTGGTAATGTTGCACCTGAACGACGGGCAAAAATTGTCACAACAATCGCTTCAACGATTACACCACTGATCAGAGCAAATCCAGCAACTATACCACCAGATATGTGTAATAAAAATCCGGCTGTGAGAACTACTGCTAATGTGAATAGTCGGCAAATACTAGCTTTAGCTAAAGCATGAGACCGACCATGATAAATTAATAATCCTTGGAAATAACGCCGCCAAGCGATCGCAAATGGCCAACCGCCCATTAGTAATAATACTTGACTGACTGTAGTTAACATTGCGGGTGGAATCCCCAACAGACTTACACCGACAAAGTTAAATATAATCGGTAGTCCCAATAAACTGAGTAAAAAAGTCAGTCCTCCACCTACTAATAATGTAAACCGCCATAATGCTTTCCGGGAATCGCCGGAAGCAGCTAAAGCATTAGCAGCGTGCAAAATCATAATAATCGGACTTTCAAAAAATATTGCTAAAGATTTAGCAATACCTACCGCTGCTATATTAATTTGAGCAGATGGAAGATGAGCTAAAGTAGTAGTCAGCATTGGATCACCACAAGCCATAGTCACATCACTGAGAGATAAAGGCAGAAATTCCCGCCATAAAGTCCTTAAATTAACTGGTTGAGATTGGTTTTCTGGTAATTTCACTCTTGACTCCTACCGACAATATTCAATGGTACAGGTAGCAGGTTAGCAATTGCTTCTGTGAGATGTGAATTTTGGAGGATGTCAATATTTTGTGCAGCTAACCAATCGGTGTTGTAAACTGTTTCTAAATATCTATCTCCCCTGTCGGGATTAAGTAGTAACATAGTTTGAGGTTTAGTAAATCTTTGGGCATCTGCTAAAGCGGCGGCGACAATTGCACCAGTGGAAGCACCTAAAAGCATTCCTTCCTGTTTAGCCAAAGCGTGACACACGGAAAACGCCAAGCTGTCATTAATGCTGTAAGCTGCATCTACCATCTGTGGGTCAAAATTGGGGGGAACGAAGGATAAACCCAGTCCAGTCATCTTATAGGGGTGTCTGGGTGTACCAAAAATAGCCGATCCAGCCACATCTACACCAATAATTCTAGTTTGGGGATAATATTTTTTAAAGAAGCGACTAATACCCCCTAATTGTCCAGCCGTACTGACTCCAATAGCAATAGCGTCCGGCGCACCGCCAAAAGCTGCTTCAATCTCCCGTGCAGTCCATAAAGCGTGAGCATCAGTATTACTAGGATTTTTGTGTTGGCAGGGATACCAACCACCAGGGATATTTGCGGCTAATTCCTGAGCTTTTACCATCCTTGCTACCTGCATCGAACCTTGAGCATCAGCCGCGCTCAAAGGGACTTCTACTAGTTCTGCACCATAAGCAGTCAACATTCTTCGCATGGTTACAGGAGTTTTTGCATCAATGACAATCATCACTCTGTAACCTTTTGTTGCACCGACAATTGCTAACCCAATCCCAAAGTTACCAGAACTAGATTCCACAATTGTACCACCGGGCAACAATAAACCTTGTTTTTCGGCTTCATTCACCAGATAAGCGGCATTTTTTTCTTTAATGCTACCACCAGGATTACAAGATTCTAATTTTAAATATAGATGATGATGTTGACAAATTGGGTGAATTCGATTTAATCGGACAATGGGAACATTCCCTAATGCTTCTGTGACCGTTTTCAATAAAAAACTAGTTTTAAATGTTGGTTCTGGAGAGTAAGTAAGCATCATTATTATTATTAGCTAAATACTGTTCATCTCTCAAGATGCCAACCTTAGATGAAATAAAGATGAAATCAGTCTAACTTTCTGATATACTCCCTTTCTAGTATAAAATTACCTATCTTCCTCCTTCTTCCATCTTCCTTCGTGTTCTTCGTTCCTTCGTGGTTCATTTACATTTAATATTTTCGTTTAGAATAAGAAAGAAAAAACATAAAAATTGAGCCGTGACAGCAAACTCAACCGATATCTCAACTTCTGTCTTTCGACTGTCTCCCTTGATTAGAATTACTCTGTTAACTCTATATGTAGCTTTGACAGTCCCCTTACCATTTTTGGCAGAATTTACCAAAGCACCCACACCACCTGCATTATTATGGCTAGGAATTAGTATTGGTTTTGTGGGATTATATGCAGTGTTGACTGAAAGAGTAATTGTAGATAACCAAGGAATTCAGATTACTTACTCAGTTTGGGTTCCCCGCTTTTTCCGCAAAGGTTGGTCTTTATCTTGGTCAGATGTCAAAAGTTTAAAACCCCGCACGACTGGTCAAGGGGGGATAGTGTATTATTTCGTCAGTCACGACGGAAATGCCTATTTACTCCCCATGCGTATGGCTGGTTTTAATAGGTTTGTAAATTACGTACAAGCAAAAACAGGAATTGATACAACAGATGTCTTTCCTTTGGCACAACCTTGGATGTATGTGATTTTATTTTGTTGTACTCTATTACTCTTGCTGGTAGATGCTTGGACTATAAATACAGCAATTATTGGTAATTTGTAATTCACCAAAGTAATTTTGTTTATTGTGGGGTGGGCTTCTAGCCTGCCCATATTATATTAATTATGCTTACTTAATGCCGAATCATAAGCTTTAACTAACAAATCAATTCCCGTAATTGCTCCACCAACAACAACAGCATCAGCACCTAAATCTAAGGCTTTTTTAGCCATTTCTGGGGAAGAAATACCCCCTTCACAAATCACAAAAGTATCAAGATTTTCGATGATTTGGGTGAGTAATTCCCAACCTGGAGGAGAAAATTTTTGAGTTGACCCAGTGTAACCAAATAAAGTAGTTCCTACAATATCTACACCTAAACTAACCGCCAATTGTGCAGCTTCATAAGTATCTACATCTGCCATAACTGGCTTGTTTAATTGTTGATGAATTAGGGTAATAATATCTGCTAACTGTTCATTACAGGGACGATTTCTAATAGTAGCATCTATAGCAATAATATCTGCACCTGCCTCAGCCACAGCCACAGCATGATGAAACTGTGGTGTAATGTAAACATCAGAACCAGTTATTATTTGTTTCCACAGTCCAATAATCGGAACTTGGACTTTTGTTCGCACTGCTTGAATATGAATGGGCGTATCAATTCTCACAGCTACAGCCCCATTATTAACTGCGGCTTGTGCCATTGCAGCAATTATATAAGGATCATGTAATGGAGAATTTACAGGCGCTTGACAGGAAACAATTAATCCTTTTGGTAAATTAGTCATGTTTGATATCCTCTAAAAGTTGTAATGAAATACTGTCAGTTATCCTTTATTTCTTGAATAATTCTTAATAATTCAGTTGGACTATAAATAGGCAAACTAGCAGTTTTAAAATCCTTGCTATTTCGAGTTACAAAACCATCAACACCCGCATAAATGCCTGAATGATATAAAACAACATCCTCAAAATCAGAAAAATCTGAATTTATCGCCGCTTTCAATATCACATCATTAACCTCTGCAATCGCAAATAAATTAAGCAATTTATTAATAGAAACCTTGGCTGACTGCTTTCCTATTGATTGATTTAGTTAATAAATAATCAATCGTAGTTATTGTTGTCGCACAAAGATAACCCTGAATAATTTGCTTCTCAACAGCATTAAATAAATTAATAGAGAAACTAACGAAAGGCTCACGCTCTAGCAAAATATCAAGAACAATATTTGTATCAAATACAATTTTCAAAGATACTTCTCCTCTAAATGTTTTTTATAGTCTGCTACATCAACATGAGAACCTTTCAATATACCAACTAGAGATCGCGTAATTGGCAAAATTTCATCATTGCTAGTTTGGTGTAACAATTCTCTCTGTTCAACTAATAAATCATGGGTGGCTCGTCTGCTTTGCTCTTCTAATAATATTTTTTCCACAGCTTTCTGTACTAATAGCTGCATATCAGGCATTTCCAAAAGTTGTTTTCCCAACTCATCAGGTAACTCAATTTTAACTTGCATAAAATCCTCCATTAAAACGGCGGTTTAATTCTTAATTCTTCACAGAATAATGAAATTATAGCATCTGTGACCTGACAATAAATTTATTTATTGCCTCATTTAATGCTAACGTAAAAAAGCCAAAGTTTTAAACTGAAAATTTCCATTATTAATTACTAATTATGCACCGAATCAGTGCCACACCAGGCGGATTGAATCAGTCAGAAGGTTTATTTTTTCTTGAGCAAACTCCTGCCCCTTTCATATTGATTACAGCAGCGGATACTGATATTCAAACCCTAGCGGCCGTAGTTCCCAAATTACCTAACCAATTCCCTGAATTAAGAGTAGCTAATCTGCTACAACTACAGCAACAAATAAGTATAGATGATTATGCTGAAAAAGTTTTAGAATCTGCTCAAGTAATTGTGCTTCGTCTCATAGGAGGAAGTTCCTACTGGGCTTATGGCTTAGAAGTTGTCCAAGAAATTGGACAACGTAATGGCACAACCTTGATTGTTATGCCAGGAGATGATGGACTTGATCTTGATTTAATCTCTAAATCTACACTTTCTCCAGAAATTGTTAAAAAAATTTGGCAATACTTTCAACAAGGTGGCGTAGAAAATTTCCTCAACGCGTTGCAATTTATTACTGATACATCCCTATTAACAGCGTTCAATCCCCCACCACCACAATCAGTTCCCCGTGTAGGATTGTATGAATGGAAGGAGGAGGTAGGGGCGCAGGGCCTGCGCCCAGTCAGGAGTCAGGAGTCAGAAAGAAGGAGTTATTTCTCACCTGTTTCTCCTCAGCCCAAAGTTGGAATTTTATTTTATCGCGCTCATTATTTATCAGGAAATACTAAAGTTATTGATGCTTTATGTACAGCTTTAATAGAGAAAAATTTACAACCTGTGCCTGTTTTTGTTTCTTCATTACGTGAACCTGGGGTTACTGAAAAACTGTATGAATTGTTTGCAGCTAAAGATGATCATCATCTTAGTTTATTGATGAATACCACCAGTTTTTCCCTAGCAAGTTTAGAAACAGAAACACCACAAACTGAAATTTGGGAAAAATTAAATGTTCCTGTTTTGCAAGTAATTCTTTGTGCCAGTTCCGTTGAACAATGGGAATCACAATTAGAAGGTTTAACACCCCGTGACATGGCGATAAACGTGGCATTACCAGAAGTAGACGGGCGAATTATTAGCCGGGCTGTGTCCTTCAAAACTTTGCAAACTCGTAATAATAAACTAGAAACCGATGTGGTAGTTTATGAACCAGTGAGCGATCGCATTGAATTCGTTACCCAACTCGCTGCAAACTGGGTACGATTGCGGGTAAAACCACCCCAAGAACGCCGCATAGCCCTAATTTTAGCAAATTACCCCAATACCAACGGTCGCCTTGCCAACGGCGTAGGATTGGACACTCCTGCCAGTTGTGTAGAAATTCTCAAAGCTTTAAAATTAGCAGGTTATCAACTAGAAAATATTCCCGAAACTGGAGACGAATTAATTCAAATTCTCACATCTAGCATTACCAATGATCCAGAAGGCAGAGACTGGAAACCAATCCAGCAAAGTTTATCAATAGAAGCATATCAAAAATATTTTTCTACCTTACCCGAAATAATACAAAAAGAAATTATTGCTCGTTGGGGTGAACCAAATTCAATTCAAAATTTGCCAATTGCCGGAATTCAATTTGGTAACATTTTTGTAGGAATTCAACCATCAAGAGGTTACGATCTTGACCCTAGTTTAAATTATCATGCGCCAGATTTAGAACCAACACATAATTATTTAGCCTTTTATCATTGGGTGCGTGAATCTTTTGCTACTGATGCCATAGTTCATGTGGGCAAACATGGTAATTTAGAATGGCTACCGGGAAAAAGTGTCGCTTTATCTAATACTTGTTATCCAGAAATTGCCTTTGGACCAATGCCCCATTTATATCCATTTATTGTTAATGATCCCGGTGAAGGTTCACAGGCAAAAAGACGCGCCCAAGCTGTCATCATTGATCATTTAACACCACCAATGACCCGCGCTCAATTATATGGAGGATTGCAACAAGTAGAAAACCTAATTGATGAATATTACGAAGCCGAAAGTTTAGATCCTTCCAGATTACCAACAATACGCGATCGCATTCAAGAACTCGTTATCAAAGAAAACCTCTATAAAGATTTAGGAATTACAGATAAAAAAGACATTGAAAACTTTGAAACCTTAATCTTAAATTCCCTAGACGGTTACTTGTGCGAACTTAAAGAAGCCCAAATCCGCGACGGCTTACATATATTTGGTCAATGTCCCCAAGGAACGCAACTGCGAGACTTAATAATTGCGATCGCCCGCATCCCCAACCGCCATTCTCCCGGCATCACTCGCGCCATCGCCCAACAATGGGGCTTAGACATAGATCCCCTTACAGATGACCTTTCCACCCCTCTCTGTGCGCCTGAGTGCCTCTGCGAGAGACTAAAATCTTGCCACATCATCGGCGATGTTGTCGAACTGCTAGAAGCAGAAGCCGCCCTTTTAGTCGAAGAACTGATTGAATCCAGTAGGGGTTTAGCAATGCTAAACCCCTACAAGAGTTCAGAAGAAACAATAAAATCACCAATTACCCAAACCCTCAACTGGATACAAGAAAAACTCCTTCCAGCCCTGCAAAAAACCAGTGAAGAAACCACCAACCTATTACGAGGACTTGATGGCAAATACGTTCCCAGTGGTGCTTCTGGCGCACCCACACGCGGCCGCCCCGAAGTCCTACCCACAGGTAAAAACTTTTACGCCGTTGATATTCGTGCCATTCCCACAGAAACCGCCTGGGATATCGGTAGAAAAGCCGCCGAAACCCTAATTGAAACCTACACCCAAGAACACGGAGAATATCCCAAAACCCTCGGTTTATCCGTGTGGGGGACAGCTACCATGCGGACTGGTGGTGATGATATAGCCGAAGCCTTAGCTTTACTCGGTGTTCAACCTGTATGGGATGGTGCAGCGCGACGAGTCGTAGATTTTGAGATTTTACCCTTATCCATTGTCGGTCGTCCCCGCGTTGATGTCACTTTGAGAATTTCCGGTTTTTTCCGAGATGCTTTCCCCAATTTAATCAGTTTATTTGATCAAGCTGTGAAAGCAGTCTCCTCCTTAGATGAACCAGCAGATCAAAATCCTCTTGCAGATACAGTTCGCAAAGAAACGGAACAATGGACTCAAGAGGGTTTATCCTTAGAAGTAGCAGCCGAGCGATCGCAATATCGTGTTTTTGGTTCTAAACCAGGGGCTTATGGTGCCGGACTCCAAGGCTTAATTGCCTCCCAAAACTGGGAAGATGACCAGGATTTAGCCCAAGCTTACATCAACTGGAGCGCTTACGCTTATTCTGGGGAAACAGGGAACAGGGAACTCTTAACAGGGAACAGTAATATTGAAGCTCTTGAGCAACGCTTGAAGCAAATGCAAATCGTACTGCATAATCAAGATAACCGAGAACATGATTTACTCGACTCCGATGATTATTATCAGTTTCAGGGTGGTTTAACCGCAGCCGTGCGTTCTCTTCAAGGTAAAAATCCTGAAATCTACTTTGGTGATAATTCCAATACACAAGCCCCTAAAGTCCGCCAACTTAGTTCAGAAATTGCCAGAGTTTATCGTTCCCGCGTAGTTAATCCTAAATGGATAGCTGGCGTTATGCGTCATGGTTATAAAGGTGCATTTGAAATGGCTGCAACAGTAGATTTTCTCTTCGCTTACGATGCTACCGCCCAATGTGTCGAAGATTATATGTATCAAGGAGTTGTTGAAGCATATTTAGAAGATTCCACTGTTTGTGAATTTATCCAAAACAAAAATCCCTGGGCATTGCGCGATATTGCTGAAAGACTACTAGAAGCAAACCAGCGCGGATTATGGCAAAATGTCAGTATACAAACTCTAGAAAATCTTCGCAATTTAGTCCATCAAGCAGAAGCAACTATCGAAGAAACATAACTATATAGGAGTAGGGGCAAACCCCCCGTGGTTGCCCCTCTTGTGGAGTCAGGAGAATAAACAAGAAAGAAGAAAGTTTTCCCCCTGTTACCTGTTACCTCTCTCCACCAGTGAATTTAATTTTGTCCAACTACTTAATTTAGGAAACGGATATGGAAAACCTTGCGTATTTACATTTAGCTTTCGCCAACGAAGACGAAGAAACTAATGAGTTAATATCTCTCAGTTCTTTATTGAAAAAAGCAGCCGCACCAAATTGGCACCTTTTTTCTGGCAATGCGTGGAAATACATGATTCCCCTTGCTCTGACTATATCTATTTTGAATAATGTTAGTAGTGTTTTTGCCATAGAAAAAGTTAATCAAAGTGCTACTGTCAACAATGTAGAACAAAATTGGATATCTCAGATTACAACCGAAAATAACGGCGATTCTGTCAACAATGTAGAACAAAATTTGACATCTCAGATTACAACCAAAAATAATGGTGATTCTGTCAACAATGTAGAACAAAATTTGACATCTCAGATGGAAATAACCAATAACCAAGTTATCAGTACAGCCCCGATAACCCCCACTACCCCAAATAATATTATTTCCGTTAGCAACAAGCGGAAAAACCCCAATCTCTTTGTTAAAGGTGATGAAGGTGCAGATGTCAAAGTTTTACAAGAACGCTTGAAAATCGCTGGTTTTTATTATGGCAATTCCACAGGGATTTTTGGTCCAATTACTCAAGAAGCTGTAAAACGATTTCAAAAAGCTTATAACCTCACCGTTGATGGTGTTGTTGGTAAATCCACATTAGCTAAATTACCAGCAGTGAATGATGAAAATGAAATAACTACTACTTCTCAAAAATCAGATAATCGAGATATACTGAGTTTGGGCGATCGCGGTGAAGCAGTCAGAGTCCTGCAAGAACACTTAATTAAAGCCGGATTTTTGCAAAATCAGCCCAACGGTTACTATGGTTCTAACACAGTTGATGCCGTAAATCGCTTTCAAAAGCAGCATCAACTAGAAACTAACGGCATGGCTGGACAAACTACCCGCGCTAAGTTATATAGTTTAGTTAAAAATTCAGCCAAAAGTGATTTTACTACTTTAGAAATCCAAAGACGACTACAAGAAAAAGGTTTCTATAAAGGTCAAATCAACGGCATGATGGCATCTGATACCAAAAAAGCAATTAGTCGCGCTCAAGAATTTTATGGTATCAGTCTTCAAGATATTAAAAGCGGAAGTTTTTAATTCCCGCTTTTTCAATGTACTCAGATTCCCCCACGACTTAATTCATCCTCCAAAATTGCAGATGTCTATCCCTGTAATCCAAAGTTCTTAGTTATCTAAATTGAGGCTGGTAATTGCTAATTATCCATCATCAATTGCTAAAGTGGCATCAACGCCCTTTGACACTGGGGACATACAGCATGAATTGTCATTTGACAATCTAATAAATGAAAACCTTCTTTTTGCGCTGTTTTTCCGCCAATCTTTAAAATTGAGTCATTTTTAAACTCAATAGTCGAGTTACAGCGGACACAAATTAGGTGATGGTGGTGATGGGGATAAGGCTGATTAATTTCATAATGTTTATGCCCTTCACCCAATTCTAACTCCCGCAAAATACCCATTCTCGCCATTAACTTCAAAGTGCGATAGATAGTTGATAAACTAATTCCCTCACCATCTGTTTCTAAGCGATGATATAGATCCTCTGCACTTAGATGCTCACCTTGCGGGAGTTCTTGAAAAATATGAAGAATTGTTTCGCGCTGTGGAGTTAAACGCCAGCCACGGTCGTTTAATTCCGCCTTAAGTGAACCAGTTGTGTAGACAGTCATACTAAATTTTCTCAACAAAGCTCATTAATTGAGAATATAACAAACATTGGGCTTGATTTGCAACAATCACTGCTTATTGAGAATATTTGCTGATTGTCAGTTGTCAGTTGTCAGTTGTCAGTTGTCGGTTGTCGGTTGTCGGTTGTCGGTTTATTACCTATTACCTATTACCATTACCTATTACCTATTACCCATTACCCATTACCTATTACCCATTACCTATTACCTATTACCCATTACCCATTACCTATTACCCTCTACGTTAAGGACTCTAGATAGTCGCGGATAAGGTTACGGCGTTTGGGTTGGCGGAGTTTTTGCAAAGCTTTGGATTCAATTTGTCTGACTCTTTCCCGTGATAGGTCAAGGGCGCGGCCAATTTCGGCTAAGGAGTAAGCATGACCATCGGATAAGCCAAAGCGCATTGCAATAACATCACGTTCTCGGCTGGTTAAATCATCCAAGAGATTATGCAAATCTTTCTGTAAAGATTCCCGCATTAACATTTCTTCAGGCGTAATAGTATCAGTCTCTAGCAATTCTCCTAATTCAGTATCTTTATCTTTTCCAACCTTGGTTTCCAAAGACACAGACCGAGGAACTCGCAATAACACTTCCCGCACTTGAATAGCAGTCATATCTAACTCAATTGCCAAGTCTTCTAAAGTCGGGGTGCGACCTTTTTCTTGGGCAATTTTCCGTTGCGCCTTTTTAATTTTGTTGAGCTTTTCGGTAATATGAACAGGAAGACGAATAGTCCGGCTAGAAGTAGCGATCGCCCGCGTAATACCTTGACGAATCCACCAATAAGCATAGGTACTGAAGCGATAACCCTTAGTGGGGTCAAACTTCTCAACTGCTCGTTCTAAACCTAAAGTCCCTTCTTGGACTAAATCTAGCAATTCCAAGCCACGATTTTGGTATTTCTTAGCGACAGATACCACCAAACGCAAATTCGCTTTAATCATGTGCGATTTGGCTTGCAGTCCTTGAGTTTGAACTTGCTCTAGTTCTTCTACTGTTAAATTAGCAATTTCTGCCCAGCGTCTTTTCCCATTGGCTAAAGTTGGTTTAAGATCAGGTAAATTTATCCCCGCAGTAGTCGCCCACCGTTCTAAAGAAGGGCGGTGTCCTAATTCAGCCTTTAAACGCTCCTGTACCTCCATTAACCGCGAATAGGGAACAATTACATCATCTTCCTCAGTGGCAGCAGCACTAAGTAATAATCGCAGTTTTAAGTAGCGCTGTACTTTCTGTGCTTCGGCAACTTCTTCATCTCGTCCTAATAAACGGACTCTGCCAATTTCTTGCAGATAGAGACGCACTAAGTCTGTACTCCGTCGGGTAGTTTGCGCGGCTAAAGCTAAATCAGATTCAACAGCAGCCATGTCTACATCCGGCAAATCATCTGCGGATAGATCATGTTCATCATTATTGATTTCAATATCCAAAGGTGTCCGAGGATTTTGCCCGTCGTGGGCAGCATTTTTATAAAAAGATGTTGCTGGCATGATGTCTCAAATTGCTCCAGGTAACAATAGATTACGGTCAGCTAAAATTACGGTCAGCTAATTAACTGTTGCTATTGTTCCCGTAATTCGTCATGAAATATCACTGTTTAGGTTTTGGTGTACAATTCTTTGCAAAACTTTGTCCTAGTCTAAACAGGTAAGAGAGGAGAAAACTTAATTTATCAGCTTTGGGACTTTTTTAACTAGATAGTTATTTTCGCCACAGTACACTAGTTTTAAAAAAATACATTTTAATTAAAGAGGGAACAGGGAACAGGGAACAGGGAGTAACATAAAAGCGGAATTTAGATCCCACCTGAAACACTCCACTTAGAGAACTTCACAAAAAAATGAACTGCTTGCAGCAGCGCTTCGCTATCCAATGGTATCTGGTCCCTCCTTGTATTATTAGGGGACCTTTCGGCCCGCACTACAAGAAATTTTAGGATATTTTTTAAATTGGAAGTCTCTTATAGAAGTCGGGGTCTTTTACTGCCAGTTCACCGAACAGGAAATAGAAAAAACTGTTCCGGTGTTCCGGTGTTCCCTTCTTCCATGAGTTGTTTGTTCCCAGTAGCTGTGTGATGAAACAGATAACTATGGAAATCTTTAGTCAGATTTTCAATTAGGATTTACCTGGTCAACAATACCATTGTTAGGGATATTGACAGTTATTTTTTTAACTGGTTATAAACAAACTTCTAGTTATGATGATGTTTATAAACTACATAGTCATATTTACATCACTCAAAAAGTGATTTCCTGACAATTTGACAAATTTTTTCTAGGGATTTTGCGGTAGTCATTTATTTTTAATTGGACACCTTACCCTGTCAGCATTTCTCCCCTACTTACCATATTTGTTCTGTGGGAAAATTATCAAATTCAGGTTTGATATCTCGTAACATCAGTTTATCTAACGCTTGTTTAGGTGTAATATCTCCCTCAAGTAGTTGATATAGTTGCTCGGTAATAGGAATAGCAATACTTTGTTGTTGGGCAATTTCCATTAATACCCGACAAGTGTTCACACCTTCGGCTGTGCCTGGAAGATTTGCTAGAACTCCTGGCAGAGTTTTTCCATTAGCTAACTGATAACCAACTTGATAATTGCGACTTAAGGGGCTGTTGCAGGTTGCTAGTAAATCCCCTAGACCAGATAAACCATAAAATGTTTCCGTTTTCGCGCCTAAAGTATTTCCTA
The DNA here is from genome assembly GCA_028658405.1 of Dolichospermum sp. ST_sed8. GTDB lineage: Bacteria > Cyanobacteriota > Cyanobacteriia > Cyanobacteriales > Nostocaceae > Dolichospermum. The sequence continues at coordinate 19,260 of JAKOGY010000077.1, forward strand.
TTCGCACCATTTCGGTTAACCCACGGGTGACTAAGGCGGCTTTAGCATTTGTTCCTAAGTGTAGTCCATCACATACACCAGCCGCGATCGCTATCACATTTTTAAGTGTTCCCCCTAATTCTACGCCCACAGGGTCAGGGTTAGTATAGACACGAAAGCGACTAGAGGAAAATACCAGTTGGACAGTTTGGGCAGCATTGGTGTTTTTACTCGCTACTACTGTTGCTGCTGGTAATTCCTGGGCAATTTCCTGGGATAAATTCGGACCCGATAACACAACAATGGGAGAATTAGGAAAAGCAGCTTGCCAAATTTGCGAAGGTGTGTATGTAGTTTTCGGTTCTAGTCCCTTTGTTGCGGTGACAAAGATTGTTTGTGGAGATAGGGGCAAAGATTGCACCATAGAGGCCACATCTCTTACCCCTTTCATAGAAATGGCCGACAAAACTATTTGGGCATTTTTCAATACTTTTTCTAAAGATTGTGATCCCTGACGTGACCATAGATGCACTTGATGACCATTAATTGCTGCTAATTTGGCCAGGGCTGTACCCCAAGCTCCTGCACCAAGAATAACGACAGATTTTGAGTTTTGAATTTGAGAATTAGTCATTGGTAACAGGAAACGGAGGAACAACTAACCACTGACAACTGACAACTGACAACTGACAACTGACCACTGACTATCTGGGATAACGTTTCATTAATTCTCTGACTTGCTCCGCATGATATGAGCTTCTTGTTAAGGGTGAAGAAACAACTTGTAAAAATCCTAGTTCTTCCCCAAAAGTTTGCCAAGCTGCAAATTGGGCTGGTGTTATAAAGTCTGATACTTGCAAGTGTTTTTGACTGGGTTGGAGATATTGCCCAATTGTCAAAATATCACAATCTACTCTTCGTAGGTCTTCCATAACTTGGCGGATTTCTGTATCTGTTTCACCTAAGCCCACCATAATACCAGATTTGGTGTAAGTGCTGGGAGAAATTTGGCGCGAGCGTTGTAATAATTCCATTGTGCGCTCATAATTACCTTGGGGTCGTACACGGCGATATAAACGAGCGATGGTTTCTGTGTTGTGGTTAATTACTTCTGGTTTAGCTTGGAGAATTATTTCTAAAGCTTGCCAATTACCGCACAAATCGGGAATTAATACTTCAATGGTAGTTTGTGGCGAAACTTCATGGATAGCATTAATACAATGGACAAACTGAGATGCACCACCATCAGGTAAATCATCTCGGTTAACGGAAGTGATCACGACGTGATTAAGCTGCATCCGTCGCACTGCTTCTGCTAGTCGTGTGGGTTCAGTGGGATCTAATGCTTGGGGTTTCTTTTCAAAGTCAATATCACAGTAAGGACAAGCTCTGGTGCAAGCTGGCCCCATAATCAAAAATGTGGCAGTACCCGCGTTAAAGCATTCCCCAATATTGGGACAGGAGGCTTCTTCGCAAACGGTATTCAGGGCTAAATCCCGCAAAATTTCTTTAACGTTACCAACACGCTCCCATTGAGGCGCTTTTACCCGCAACCAGTCTGGTTTTACAGTCACAGTCTACTTTTACCATTTTAGTTATACAAGTTTAATGGTAGCAAGCAAAGACCTCTCTGGCAGATGGAAAATTTGTTATTTTCTATTGATTATGGTATTATTGATTAATATTACCATTTTTTTGGCGGGATGTAGCGCAGCTTGGTAGCGCACTGCGTTCGGGACGCAGGGGCCGCTGGTTCGAATCCAGTCATCCCGATTATTTGTTGTACATTAACTAATTATTTGTCAGCATTGACAAATTGGTGTCCACATTGCCAAATTAATGTTCTAATCGCATAATTAATTCCCGAACAATCAAAATGAATTAGATGGAGCGTTGGGTTAACCAAGCTTCTAAATCAGTAACACTAGAAAAGTCTAATAACGCCTCTCCTAAATTTTCTAACTGTTCAATCGATAATCCTGTAATTCGCTCGATTAATAACGCATCAATTCCACCAATCCGGCGATGTAGTAGACGCAATATTAAGTCTTTTTCTCCCTCTTGTCTTCCTTCTTGTTTTCCTTCTTGTCTTCCTTCTTCTTTAGCTTGTTCTCTATCTCTTTGATAAAGTGGTTCTAGTCGCATAATTAACTCCCTATCATCTGTTTCTAGTTCTTGATTTAC
>JAKOGY010000078.1 GCA_028658405.1 Dolichospermum sp. ST_sed8
TCATAAATACTACTAAATCGGCTTTTTGTTGATGTGTGACAGTTAGGGTGCGGAATGTGGGATCAAACCGAGCTATGAGCCGCTACCTCCTCAAGAAACGTTGCCAACAATGTATGATTTACCTAGCGACAATCCAGAGGAACCAGGTTTGCCCGATGAATTTCACCTATTACAACCAGAATTATTACGCAATACCTTCCGTCCACCAAGTTATAACTTTGATAGAGTATTTACAGGCAGTAATTTAAACTTATATTATAATCCCTTACATCCCCAATGGTATAAACGCCCAGATTGGTTTGCAGTTTTAGGAGTATCGCGCTTTTATCAGGAAACAGAATTGCGCTTAAGTTATGTAACATGGCAAGAAGGAACAAATCCTTTTGTTGCCATAGAATTAATATCACCAGGTACAGAAAATGAAGACTTGGGAAAAAATCTCCGGGAAGTGAACCAACCTCCCAATATATGGTCAGTATATGAACAAATTCTCAGGATACCCTATTATTTTGTTTATAACCGTTATACCAACGAGCTTCATTGTTTCGGCTTAATGCTCAATCGCTATCAACTTCTACCGATAAATGGACTAGGAGTATGGTTAGAAGAGGTTGAATTAGGTTTAGGATTGTGGGAGGGAGAATATCAAGGATTAACTAGGTTGTGGTTACGTTGGTATGACAGAGATAATAATTGGCTACCTACCTCCACAGAACAAGAAAAACAACGGGCTGATTCTGCTGAATTAGAAATTGCTAGGTTACGACAATTGTTACAAGAAAAAGAGATTAGTTAACCACTTCAGTGGAGTTGAGCTATTAGACAGGGAATTCATTCCCTAGCAGGTGTGGAAGCCAACAGATAAGCTATTTTTAACTTAAGTTGATGACACCAATGGGGTGGGATTTACCCGCCCTTCACACTTGCTGAGTAACTTCCAAAGGTAAGAAAATTGTCAATACCTCCCCATACTGAGGACGTTGACGGACAATTAACTTCCCACCAATTGCTTGAAATAGATGCTTAGTTGCCGTCATATTTAAACTAATTGCCCCTGTTTCCGGCTGAAACATTAATAGTTGACCTAAAGATTTCCGAATTGGTGGCGTTGTCGTGTAGCTTTTATTTTGACAATCAAACTGAGGTGATAACTGCAATTTTAGTTGATCACCAGCAGGAATTACTTGCACCTGAATACAACTACCAGGAGGCAAACTGCGGGTAAAATTCTCGATTAAACCAGTGAGTACCCGGTCTAGCATAGCAGGATTACTAACCACAGTCGGCAATTGCTTAGGTAATACCACATTTAAAGTTAAATTACGGCGAGTTGCTGCTTGTTGCCAACGAGGAATACTTTGCTGTAAAATTTCATTCAAACACATAGGTGTAAGTTGGGAATGAGCAAATTTTACAGGTTGTGATAAATTCTCTAATTCTGCCGCTTTAAATAATAACTCCATGCGGTCAATTTGCTCAGTACATTCATGATCAATAACCTCTAAACGACTGATGACATTCACAGGTAAATCCTGACGTTTTAATAATAATCGTGTCATCATCCGAATTGTTGTCAACGGAGTGCGAACCTCATGGGCAAAGGCTTGGAGTAATTCAATATCAGAACGAGAAGGAGATTTTGGCGGTGGAGTAGGTGAATAACAATGTGATGAAGTATGTGTAACTGGATGATTTTCTGTAATAGTTAATTCCTGAAGCAATAACTGACTAAATTGAATTATAGTGTGATAATCTGGTGCAACTAAAGGATAGTTTTGGACTTTAATATCTAAATCAGCAAACAATTCTGGATTAGTTAAAACTACCCTAGCGCCTAAAGACTGCCAAGCTTTTTGTACAACCTCTGGTTCAAAAGAAAACAAAAACTCTTTTTTATCATGTTCATATTCCGCCAAAATCAGAACTAATCTAAATTTATCTGTAAATATCAAACAAAACTGCTCCGCGCCCAGAGGATCAGCCGGTAATAAAGGTAAAATAGACTCTTGAAAGGTAGGATTATGAGAAGTATTTGTTTCTATATTATTTATATTCTGTGCCATTTCTGATGGCATAATAAATGGCATCAACGCCAAAGGGTTAAAAGGTCTAGTCGTAAAAGTTACCGTTTGTAACTGCTGTGTTAGTTGTGGGTGACTAAATAAGGGTGCGGGTGCAGTTAATACCAAACCTTGAGTAGTATCAGATAAAGTTGTAGCTAAAGTTTTCAACAGCAGGTTTTCCGTAGCTGCAAGACTAACACGCCATTGCTGTTCTGCTTTAGCCGTAGAACATTTAGGGAGATGAGATTGATTTTCAGATAAAACTTCCTTGAGACTTGGCAAAATCCATTCGTACACAGGTTTTCACCTCTTGATTGCTTCAGCAGCTAATGGTGGCTATTTTAGACATTGCACTCTATCCCCACGAGATTATCGTCATTAGGGTGAATACAGAAAGTGGTATAACCGAACATTTAAGGTGCAATATCCTCTCTTGGTCGGATATTTTGAAGAGTCACCGAGTCACCGAGTCACCGAGTCAGGAGAAAGAAGAAGAAGACGAAGAAGAATCAAGAAATTACCCATTCTTCCACTGACAACTGACTAATCCCCGAAAAGATGCGGCTGAGTCTCTATAATAGAGAATATAGAAATAGTGGCTACTCCTGAGCATCAAATCGTCAATCACTATAGCCATTAGTACAATCAAATTGGCTCTTTTCAATAAAAGCGTTTTAATTTAGTTATTGGAAAGTTGTCATATCGTCAGTTATCTGGATGTTTGGTTTATAACTTTTGGGTGTAGCAATTTAATTCTTTTTTAAGATTTGCTCCTCCGCATCACGCACAGTAAAATCCATCACTTCAAGTATTCAATTTTGGAAATCAACATGAAAAAGCTCATTCCTTTTCTAGTTAGTGGCATTTTGGTAGCTGGTATGGTTGGTTGTCAAGAAGCACCAAAAACAGGTTCAGAAACTACTGGTACGGGTACGACTACAACCCCGGTTGTTCCAGCAAAACCTGCTTCTGATACTACGCCGATGATAGACAATTCTACTGCAACTCCAACTCCCACTACAACTTCCACCACAAGCCCCACTTCAACTTCTAAATCTACAACTGACTTAAAAACCGAAATTAGCAAAAAGCTGAAAGCAGGTTTACCTGATAACAAGTTGGAAGTAGTTAACAAAAATGGTGAAATTACTCTCAAAGGAACAGCAACTTCTCAGAAAGAAATTACACAGGCTGAAACTTTAATTAAGGAAGTAGCTGGTGTGAAAAGTGTCAAAGTAGAAGCTAAAGTGAAGGCTGATAAAAAACCCTAGTTATTCTATTTTATACCATTTAGGATTTTGAATTGGTTCTACAATCATCGAAGAAGGGAACAGGGAACTCTTAACTGGGAACAGTTTTTCCTATTTCGGTGTTCGGTGAATTGGGAGTAAGAGACCCCGACTTCTATAAGTGGAGTGTTTCAGGTGGGGTCTGAATCCCACTTTTGTGTTACTCCGGTGTTCCCTGTTCCCTCTTTAATTATTTGTCAAATTGGTATAACTTGAGATTAGAATTTATCAGGGCTTACTTTAGTTAGTAAGTCCTGTTTCTTGCTGATTGAAGGAAATAATATTGAGAGTTGACATTTATGAATCTACCCACTCGGAAACTAGGATTTGCACCCAATAGCTGGGAAGTAAATCAGTCATTTGCAGATATTACCCGTCCGGAAAAGACTCCACAACCAGTTATTTTAGCAACAGAAACTAAAACTCTCCGGTGCGACTTATCCAAAGCTGCTATCATTGTCATTGATATGCAAAATGATTTTTGTCATCCTGACGGTTGGTTATCTCATATTGGTGTAGATGTCACTCCTGCTCGTCAACCGATTGCACCTTTGCAACAATTATTACCACAACTTCGGGCTGCTGGTGTACCTGTAATTTGGTTAAATTGGGCAAATCGTCCCGATTTACTCAATATTAGTGCTGGGTTATTGCACGTATATAATCCCACAGGTGAAGGTGTCGGATTAGGTGAGTCCTTGCCCAGTAACGGTGCTAAGGTACTTATGAAGGGCAGTTGGGCTGCGGCGGTGGTAGAAGAACTAGAACAGCTACCAGAGGACATCCAGGTTGATAAATATCGCATGAGTGGATTTTGGGATACACATTTAGATAGTATTTTACGGAATTTGGGTATAACTACAATATTTTTTACTGGTGTAAATGCTGATCAATGTGTTTTATCAACTTTGTGTGATGCTAATTTTTTAGGATATGATTGTATTTTAGTCAAAGATTGTACTGCAACAACTTCACCAGAATATTGTTGGTTAGCAACTTTATATAATGTGCAACAATGTTTCGGTTTTGTGACAGATTCGTCAGCAATTTTCACTGCAATTAATAATTAATTTAAATTAGGTAGAAAATACCAATTACCAATTACCAATTACCAATTACCAATTACCAATTACCAATTACCAATTACCAATTACCAATTACCAATTAAGAATATGTACGATACTTGTTGTGTAATTCCCATTATCAAATCCCCCAAAGATTATCAAACATATCGAATTAGTCCCCATGACTCTAACCGATTAGCAATTATCTTTGATTCCACAAATGCCAATACTTCCTTAACTTGTTGTATAGAAATATTTGATGTTGGTGGACAAACACCAGCAAATCGCCATCAATTCGCTGTAGAAATGTTTTTTATTCTCAAAGGAAAAGGCATAGCAATTTGTGACGGTAAGACAGTAAATATCAAAGCTGGAGATAGTTTATTAGTGCCACCAACAGGTACACATTTAATTAGAAATACTGGTGAAAATCGTCTTTACGCATTAACAATTATGGTTCCTAATGAGGATTTTTCGGAATTAATTCGTCGTGGTGTTCCTGTAGAATTAGATGCTGAAGATATGATTGTTTTACAAAGATTAGATTCTTTAAAGTTTGTCTAGTAATGTAGGTTGGGTTGAGCGATAGCAAAACCCGACATTTTTAAATTCGTTTATAACCTGCTAGTGAAAAAATGAAACTAGCAAGGATGGAAAAAAAGGGAATTTGTAAATTAGTTAGTTTCATATTTTTTGGTATCTTTTTTATAATTGTGAAAAAAGATTTTGCCAATCAATAATAGTTGGTCTATCTCCTTGGTTGACCATTTCAAAAACTTTATTAATGGAACTTTGATAAGATAAACTTTCTACACAAGCTGCGGCTACATCAATCCGGCTGGTATCACCTGAAAGTGTGTCTCCTGTTCCGAAAACGACGTTTAATTTACCTTCACTTGTGGCTTTGAGTAGAGTATTGAGATCATAGGATGTATATGGTCCGTCGGTTAAACGTCCAGGACGAATGATAGTATAAGATATTCCTGAATTAATAATGGCTTGTTCTGCTTTTTCTTTAGCATCAAGCACACCAAAAAGATTGAGAATATTAAAAGGAAATTGATGTTTGCGAAGAATGCCGCAAGAAGAAACAAACACGAAGCGGTTTAAGTTTTTTGGTGCTGCTGAGATCAGATTAATTACACCTTGAGTATCAACTTTAGTGGGGGTATTTTTCGCTTTATCTTCTAGGAATTGGGGATTAAATACACTGATTCCTAATTCGATAATGTTGGGAGTTTGATTAAATTCCCATCTTGCAGAAGGAAAAGCGGTAGTTCCTGTACAACAAATAATAGAGGTGATATTTGCCATTGCGGCTGTGAGAGTGCTGGGGTTACAGATATCACCAACAACAATTTCTACTTTGTTATTAAACATTGTTGTGGCTTTTTCTGCATTCCTGGTAAGAATACGCACTGGTAAGCCTTTTTCTAATAGTTTACCAACTACAAGTTGTCCAACTCCACCTGTAGAACCGACAACCAAGATGAGATCTTCACTAGTATTCATAAATGGAACCTTTTTTGTATAGGATATATTTAATCTACAACAATTTTGGTTTTACCTTTATGTCCGTGAATTAATTGAATTTGTTCCCATCCTTCAGTATACCAGGCTGTTGATTTAGGTGCTTTTAACCATTGCATAACGGCAATATTAGCAGCATTGGCACTAAAATCTGGATGATAAAGTTGAAAGTAACATCCTATAGCAACTATACCAATGCCGCTGATACCTGTCACATCTTGATCTCTTATTAGTTTAAAACTTTGGAGATGATAACTATCTAGCGAGGTTTCTGCAAATACTAATTTTCTCCCTCTTTGATTTTGCAGTTGTTGAAAAGATGGAAAACAGGGAAAAGTAGCATGACTGGAATGTGGTAATCTTCTAGCGATCGCTACTTGTCCATCTGGTAAAATAAAACCACCACCTATAATCTGTTGTAATGGTTTTGCTTCAGGTTCAATTAACCAAAATGTTTGCTGTTTTAGTTCCATAAGTATATTTTTTATTTGCCAGATATTTTTATTTTATTTGTATAAATTCTATATTACGTAGGGTGGGCATTGCCCACCAAAACCAGGATAAACTAAAACGCGGCTAATTTAAATATAGGGATGCCCACCCCACAATATTTAGACTCCTAACAGGTTATGGTGGGCATTGCCCACCCTACTTAATATTTTTCAAATATTATTGATGATTCCTATGGAAGTATTATATTATATGCGTTAAAATTTTAATTACTCATTTCTATCGGTTAAAAATTTATGGTTAAGAAAATCCGCCGTTTACCAAGTTTGAGAAAGAAGTCAGATGGTAAGGGATTTTATCATGAAGTAGGAACTATACCAGGAACAATAATTGTTGACGAAAATGCGGAAAAACCAATTATTTTTTTAATTGACTATAACCAAACTCAACTTATTCACAAGCAAATCAGTTACCCGGAAGAATGTCTTAATTATTTGGATACAGAATCTGTTTCTTGGGTAGATGTTCAAGGTTTGGGAAGCAAGGATATTTTACACCGTTTAGGTCAAACTTTTGATTTACATCCTCTGATTTTAGAAGATATTGTCAACATGGTAGAACGGCCAAAAATTGAGGATTATGAAGATCAATTGGTGATTATTGCCCACATGGTTGTACCTAATAATAATACTGGCAGTTTTTACAGTGAGCAAGTAAGTTTAGTTTTAGGAAAATATTATGTATTGACAGTTCAAGAAGAACCGGAACATGATTGTTTTGATGGAGTCAGGACGAGAATTGATAAAAATAAAGGTATTATCCGTAGACAAGGTAGTGATTATTTAGCTTATTCTTTACTAGATGCAATTATTGATGGATTCTTCCCGGTTTTAGAACTTTATGGCGAACGGATTGATGAATTAGAAGAGGAAGTAATCGTTAATCCTAGTCAACAAACATTACAAAAAATATATCAAATTAGGCGGGAATTATTGCAACTTCGCCGAGCAATTTGGCCGCAAAGAGATGCAATTAATTCTTTGATTAGAGATGGGAGTGAATTAATTAGTGATGATGTGAGAATTTATCTGCGAGACTGCTATGATCATGCAGTGCAAGTCATGGATATAGTGGAAACTTATCGAGAATTAGTTGCTGGGTTAATGGATGTGTATTTATCGGCAGTTAGCAATAAAATGAATGAAATTATGAAAGTGCTAACGGTGGTTTCTTCTATTTTTATTCCTTTGACTTTCATTGCTGGAGTGTATGGGATGAATTTCAATACCGAAAAATCACCGCATAATATGCCCGAATTAAGTTGGTATTGGGGCTACCCCCTATGTTTAGGAGCAATGGCGTTAATTGCGCTGAGTTTGCTATACTTTTTTTGGCGACGGGGTTGGCTGACTAGTTCTGTTAATTTCCAAAAAGATTTTCATCGCTAAAATCTATAAAATCACAGTTGGGACAATTTAATCAGTCTGAACTATGATTCTTGTGATCAAGATGATTTTGATGATTTATTTAAGAACAAGTTCTCATCATCTTCATCGCTAAAATCTATAAAATAGAGACGTTAATCAGTCTGAACTATGATTCTTGTGATGAAGATGATTTTGATGATTTATTTAAGAACAAGTTCTCATCATCTTCATCGCTAAAATCTATAAAATAGAGACGTTTACTTAAACATCTCTAGGTGGTGAATCCAATTAAATAACAGGAGCGGCTGTAAATATAAACCACAGCAATAATGCTAAAACTAAGACACCTATTTTCACAAGCAAATAGGTATAAGCATGAGGGATAAGCAAATTTTGGGTTGTCATATTCTACCTCTACTTACTAGCAATTAACTGGTTATTTAACGGAAGGAGTCTTTTTTAATCTTTATTTTCCTATACTTCTATTATTGCTTAAAAATGAGTGATATAGATGATGGGAAAAGTTTTGTTAATATTTCTTAGCTTGATTTAGCATTTTGTCAGATTCTGAAAAATCAGCCGAAAAACTGCTATAAATCTCAATTTTTCCCAATGTGCTGAACCAAATAACAAAAAGTTGTTTGATCTGTGTTTAGGAGTATTAATCATGAAATTTAGTGACTCCTGACTGGGCGCAGGCCCTGCGCCCCTACTATTACGTTTTATTAAGTTAAATCAAGCAACCTTAAAACATAGATAGGTAGACAGATCAAGGGTAATCTGAGAATGGTAAGCTAAAGAGTGAAATATAAAAGTGACTTAGGACCAAGTGTTAAATGGGTGTTTCCTCAACGGCTCCTCTCCTGCTTCGGGCTGCTCGTGGTGAACAAGTAGATCGTCCCCCTGTATGGATGATGCGACAAGCGGGACGCTATATGCAAGCTTACCGAGATTTGCGGGAAAAATATCCTTCATTCCGCGATCGCTCGGAAATTCCCGAAGTAGCAATAGAAGTTTCCCTCCAACCCTGGAGAGCTTTCCAACCCGACGGAGTGATTTTATTTTCCGATATTGTCACCCCCTTACCAGGAATGGGGATTGACATGGATATTGCGGAAGGGAAGGGACCGATTATTTATTCGCCCATACGCACTCAAGCACAAATTGAAAAACTGCGTCCCCTAGATCCAGAAACAGCCCTACCGTTTATCAAGACTATCTTACAGGCATTGCGCTCTGAAGTAGGTAATCAATCAACGGTATTGGGCTTTGTGGGCGCACCTTGGACATTAGCAGCTTATGCGGTGGAAGGTAAAGGTTCTAAAACCTATTCCATCATCAAAAACATGGCTTTCTCAGATCCGACAATTTTGCATCAGCTATTAACTAAATTAGCTGATTCTATTGCGGATTATGTGCGTTATCAAATTGACTGTGGCGCTCAAGTGGTGCAAATGTTTGATTCTTGGGCGGGACAATTAAGCCCTCAAGATTATGATACCTTTGCTCTACCTTATCAGAAAATGGTGTTCGAGAAAGTCAAAGCAACTCATCCTGACACACCATTAATTTTGTTGGTGACAGGTAGTGCCGGACTTTTAGAAAGAATGGCTACCTCTGGTGCGGATATTATTACTGTAGACTGGACAGTAGACATGGCAGATGCCAGAGCCAGATTAGGTAAGCACGTAAAAGTACAGGGTAATCTTGATCCAGGTGTGTTATTTGGTTCTAAGGAATTTATCCGCGATCGCGTTTTGGACACTGTTCGCAAAGCCGGTAACTGGGGACACATCCTCAATCTCGGACATGGTGTACTTCCAGAAACACCAGAAGAAAATGTTGCTTTCTTCTTTGAAACAGCGAAAAACCTCACCGCTTTGGTATAATCCGTAGGGTGGGCAATGCCCACCTGATTTTTAATGAAACGCAGAACAGAAAAATTGCTACAGCAGATTTCGGCTAAATAACGTACATCCCGTCCCTAAGCCTCCCTTAGTAAGCGCAGGTAGAGTAATTATGCACCTCACAAAGCCAAAAATTGCTATCTATAGCTGTAATTGTTTTTTGTTTATAAAAAATTAATATTGTTTTAAAGCTTAATGTATTTACTTAAATCCCAGTGATAACTATACTGGGTTTACTGAATATAAATCAAGTATATTATGGATAGAAATACACGCATCACCACGATTATTAATAATCGTCACCAGTGGAGTGAAACAATTACTCAGGTGGAAAAACACTTAAAAACCCTCTCCACCACCTTAGAAATACTAGAAGCAAAACGCAAGGATAGCTTAGAAAAAATCAATGATGTACAAATAATTGGTAAACTAAATGAAATTAATTTAACTAATATTCAGGACAAAATTACCACAGAATTAAACGCTTTAACTAAACTCAAAAACCGATTTTCTCGCAATACATTAAATATTGGAGTCGTGGGGAGAGCAGGACAAGGGAAAAGCCGACTTTTGCAAAGTTTAACAGGATTAACTTCAGCCGAAATACCCGATGGAGATAGACAACACTGTACAGGAGTTAAAAGTATAATTCATCATAATTCTCATGTTGATACCTATGGGGAAGTTTGGTTTCATAGTGAACGTTCATTTTTAGATGAAATTATCGCGCCATATTATGAAAAACTCAGTTTAGGAAGCCAACCTTTAACAGGAGAACAATTTGCTAAAAATCCTTTACCACCATTACCAACAGACATTCCTGGATATGCTGAACCTGGAGCAATGTATGAACATTTAAAACGATATCATGATCATTTTTACCGCTATTCTCATCTCTTCAAAGAAAGTTCTCCTCTCAGGATTCAAAAACAGCAAATTAGAGAATATGTTGCACAAGACACCGTTGATGGTGAGAGAAATTATTTCAATTATTTAGCAGTTAAAGAAGTAAAAATTACCTGTTCATTTCCTAACGTTGATGTGAGTAAAATTGCCTTAGTAGATATGCCGGGACTAGGAGATACAGGCGTTGGTGATGAAAGCAGATTAATTAAATCATTGGGTAATGATATAGATTTTATCTTATTTGTGAGAATGCCTCAATCCCTCAGAGCATTTTGGGCAGATGTTGATGTTAAATTATATGATGTTTCTCGTGCTGCTTTGGTAGAGTTACCCGTTAATTTATGGTCATTTATGATACTGAATAAAACTACGACTGATGCTAAAAATGGTGATAATACTAACAATTGTCAAGATTTATTAGATACATTGCAAGAAAAACATATAAATGTGCAAAAATGTTTAATTGCTAACTGTAGTCAAGAATTAGAAACTAGCCAAATTTTAGATACCTTAATAGATTATCTCACCAATAACATGAATAATCTAGATAAACAATATGCTGCTAGTTGTCAAGAAAGAATCTTAGAAATATACAAAGCAGTTAATTCAGAAATAGATAAAGCCCAAAATATCTTTAATCAGAATTATGAAGACGACTATCAAGAAATAGAAGAACTATTTAGCGACTTATTTGGAAATAGTGATAGTGGGTGGTGGCAAGAAGTTTCTTTAGCATTACAAGAACTGAGAACTCAATTATGGTATCAGCGACAAGCATCTAATGAAGAACTATACAATGGTTTCATTGCTGCGATTGAAAAATGCGAAATAGACAAAGGCATTTTATCCAAAGAAACCGCTCTTGAAGAAATCAAAAATAGTATTAAAGCCATGAGCGTATTTCGCGCTTATCCTGACTATCAAGATGAATTGAGAGTATTAATTTCTCATAGGTTTTTATCCTTAGATGACAACCTTAAAGCAACAGTAGAATTAGCCAAAAATCAAGTAGTTAACCTATTTAAAGAAAAAGGAAATTTAGGGTTTATTAGTAATAAACAAGGTTCAGAATTTTTCCAAGACGTAGCTAATACAATTCCTGAAAGATTTGCAAAATTAAAACCAGGATTTGCCATTATCGCCGAATTTACATTATCATATCGCAGTTTAATTTTACCCCGGATTCGACAACATTTAGATGGACTAACTAATATTAGTGCCATAACTGGGGAATTTGGGGGAATTTCTCAAACCAAAAATCAAACTTTAGCATTAACCAAAGATACCACTGCTGACGAAATTTTCACAGCTTTAGAAATTGACTATGACAAAGCCATTAATACCATTAAACCGACATTAGAAGAATTAATGATTGAACCCAATGAAGCTTTGTATGCAATGGTAGAAGAATTTATTGATAATGTCATCCGTCAAAAAGACATTCAAAAAGAATGGAAAAACTTCCTCAGAGGAGTGCGCGGAAAAATTTGGGCAGATATTTTTGGACAAAAAGAAGAGGATAGACAACTGCGAAAAGAATGGTTAGACTTAGTAAATGAAGTTACAGCAGTGAATAAATTAGAATTATTTTACTTTGCTCAGTAGTGATTTAATAGTTAATACTCTGTAGGGTGCGTTAGAAATAACAATTTTAGTAAAAGATTGATAATTTAAGATGATGACGCACCGTACTAACCAGCAACTTACATTAGTACAATGATCAGGAAGGGAAATTATGAATGGTAATGAAGAATTAAAAATTATTATGGTTGCTCCTAGAGGTATTGGCAAAACCAGTATATTAGCAGCAATGCACGAAGAATTTCACAAAACTTTTGAACGAGCGAATTTACAAACTTGGGTAGAAAATGGCGCAGTATTAGCAGCGATAGATGAATGTAAAAATATTTTGAGAAATATCGATCCTCGTGTTAAAAAACAAGTGACACCTACCCAGCCGAAAGATAATCCTTGGAATGATCAAGGTTTTACCTTTGAGATAGGTAGTAGTGCGAAAAAATTCATGAAGCTAAGATTTACAGATCCCTCTGGAGAATATTTTAGTCCTACAGCTACCTCTAATCAAAAAGAATATATTAAACAACAACTTAATGACTGTGATGCTATACTTATTCCTATTGATGCTACAGCATTAATGCAGAAAAAAACAGGTATGGTAAGTTATGGAGAAATTGGTACATGGCATGAAGAAAAAAATAATCCTCAACAGATAACGAGATTATTAAAAGATGCTTTTAGTAATGTAAAATCTCCCAGATTAATAATTTTAGCCCCAGTGAAATGTGAAACCTATACACAAACATCCAAAGATGCAGAAAATCTTTTATCTCATGTAAAAATGGGATATAGTGAATTGTTGGATTTTGTGAAATCAGATTCTTTACTGAATAAAGTATCTATCGTTGTAACTCCTGTGCAAACTATTGGTAACGTAGTTTTTGCATATCATAGAACTGACAATGATGGTTTTACCAAATTTCATTATTATAAAACTCCCAATAATGCACCTTATGAACCAAAAGATGGTGATCAACCATTAAGATATATTATGTTATTTTTGATTAATGTTTTTTTGGAGAATAAAAAACGATTTTTAGAACAAGAACAGAAAAACCTAATTAACTTAGAAACTCAATTGTCTGTAGATAATAATAAATTAAATAATGCCAAAAGAGGATATGAAGAAGAAAAACGAATTTTAGATAAGCGCAATAGTATGTGGTGGTTTTTTAGAAATATAGCTAATGTGTTTGATGATAGGGAAGCTATTTATTATCAAGCAAAAGATAATTTAGATCAGAACCAAAATAAAGTTCAGGAAATTCAATTTAATATTAAATCTACTACCGAAAATATTCAAGCTACCCAAGAACAGATTACAGCTTTTAATAATGCTTTGTTTAGATTTACAATGGGATGTAAAAATAATGATGGTTTTGCGATTCTGCAAGGACATAAATGGTTAGAATTTCCTCAAAGTATTTTTTAGTTTCACAATACTTTTTTATTCATCAAAAGGAGCATTAATTTATGAACTTCGATATTCACTTTGATCTTTATGTCAAAACCTCAGCTAAAGGTAAAACAGGTATTCATTGGAGACATATTCAAAGTCCAGAAAATCAACCTTTGGTAGATACTCCTGATTTAATTAATGTCAAAGTTTGGGAAACAGAAAGTCAGCAAAGATTTTTTGTGAATGATTTAATTGATGAATATAAACCATCATTATTGATATTTAGAAAAGATGGTAAACTCTTATTAGAAGTTAGCGGAATTGAATCAGCAAAACGTTCTGAAGAATTAGGAAGAAGAGTATTAAATTTGATTGTATGGACATTCGATGATACATCAGAAAATGAGCAAATTGTGAGGATGATTGCTGATAGTGCAATTCAAAGTTTTTTAAATCAAGATGCTAGATTTAATCACATGATAGAGACAGCTATAAGTTTTCATCAGTTGGAAGAATTTAAAGTTGATATGGAGTTAATTAATCAATTTATTGAAAATCTGAAGACTGACTATCAGCAAATATTTTTAGATAATGCAGAAATCAAGTATAAATATCTGATAGAAACGAAATCAGATCAATACTTAGATGAGTTATCAGCAGAGTTGAGAAAATCTCATCTTCCAAAGAAATGGGATAGTTATAATGGTGAAAAAAAAGATGGTGTTTTAGTTGTAGTAACAGACTATTTAAGCAATAATACAATTTTACATAATGTAGCAGTTTGGAGAGGTTTTGCAAATAATGTACAAGAACCTGTAAAGATAAAAATACCAAAAATAGAACCGCAAAAAAAAACGGAAACTCAACCACTCGAAATACAGGAAACACAAGAACGAAAAAACCACAAGAATCCTTTACCGTTATTATTAATAGTGGGAATAATAGTAATCTTGATAATCGTATTGGTAGTGGTGAATATGAAACAGTTGAAGATCCAACCTCAGAAAATCGAAGCAACCCCACAGGAGACGGTAACACCCCAAACAGAGGAAAAACCGGAACTTTTACAGGAAAAAATGTTAACTCCTCAAACCGAACAGCAGGAGATATTACAATTTCAAAGGTATTGAACTTTGGAAAAGATGTAGCTATTTCAGTGATCACAAATGACAACTTAACATATTTAATGTCTAACTTAGATAAAGAAAAAAATCTTAATTTGTTTGATATTGTTGATTTTTTAAGTAAATATCATTTGGATGATTATGATCATACAAGCAGTCATGATATCATAAATATCTATGATAAACTTATCCGTCAAATTCGTAATGATGGCTATAAAGAAAAGGTTAAATCGCAAATTGAAAAGAGTGATCAAAAACTAAATATTGAAAATGTAGAACATATTCCAACTCATCTACAGATGATTGATAATTTTAATAAATTACCTGATAATGAACGAAAAAATATTATTTACCTAGCTTGGTTTATCTTATATTGTAAAATTTATAAATTAGATCATCCTGATGAATATTCCCCGTGGAAAAGGTATTTAGATTTAATTGAAAAAATCCAAAACTTTTCTGACTATGAAAACGCTTGGATTTAGTAAAATAACCCTCTTATCAAGCAAAAAATACAAATGGTCTCTGTCCTGTATATCTGGAGTAGTTCATTTAAAAACTTAGATAAATCAACTAACACCCAGATCCCCGACTTCTCTAAGAAGTCGGGGATCTAGCTCCTAAAATCAAAATTATGCTATAATTGTACACCAACTTCTATCATCCCCAAACAACCCAAAATCAAACATCAATGACTAAAAAACGTATTTTAATCACGGGTGCAAGTGGCTGTATTGGTCACTATATCAGCGAAGCCTTAATTCAAAACACTAACCACGAATTGTATTTATTGGTTAGAAACCCAAATAAACTACAAGTTGATACTATGTCCCGTCCCGGTATCACCGTTCTCCAGGGTGATATGCAGGAAATTGGTAAATTCTCTAATTTACTCAAAACCATTGATGTTGCCGTATTAACAGCCACTTCTTGGGGTGGTGAGGGCATTTTTGATATCAATGTCTTCAAAACCCTGGAATTAATGAATCTGTTAAATCCAGAAAAATGTGAGCAGGTAATTTATTTTTCGACTGCGAGTGTTTTAAATAACGAAAGTAAACCACTCAAAGAAGCGGGAGAAATTGGCACAGATTATATCCGTTCTAAATATGATTGTTTGCATCAAATCGAAAAGTTAGCTATTTTTCCCAAAGTTACTACGGTTTTTCCTACCTTAGTATTAGGTGGTGATGACAAAAAACCTTATTCTCATCTTACATCTGGTATTCCTGAAGTTACTAACTATATTGATATTATTCGTTTTTTACAAGCAGATAGCAGTTTTCACTTCATTCATGGGCGAGATATTGCTACAGTTATCCAATATTTAATTGATTATCCACCACAACAGGGAGATCCCCGTCGATTTGTTTTAGGACAATCTTCTTTAACTGCTAATCAAGCTATTGAAGAAGTTTGTGCTTATTTAAATAAAAAGATTTACTTCCGCATTCCTCTATCTATAGGGTTAGCTAATGTAATTATTGTTTTATTCCGGATTCAAATGGCAGCTTGGGATAGATTCTGTATGGATTATCGTCATTTTAGCTATGCTAACGCCATTAATCCTAGCAGTTTCAATTTGCCTAATTACTGTGCAACTATGGCTGATGTTTTGAAAATTAGCGGTGTTAACAGTCCGCGGTGAGCAATTTACTCAAACTAATCCTTGCTTTCTAGCAATTCTTTAGACATCTGGTAACAATTAAATATGCGTTTTCTAGAACCTTTGTAGAGCCAAAATCCCTGCGAACATCTCTACAATCTTTTTTACCAGATGTCTTTTAGTTAAAGAATTTAGTAAAAGGTAAAAGAATCCTGCCCTTTTATATTGGCTCAAATTTAGCTATAGCATTGATAGCCTTTTGTAGGCTTGGAGAACATAACTTAGCCACTTCCATTTGCCAGTAGTTATTAACAAAGTAAATCAACTGTCCATTATAGTCTCTACCTACCTTTGCCGTGCTGTTGGACTGTGGAACTATAGCCTCATGCAATTCACGTTTTTTAGATTTTCTCGCAATATTAATCAATGTTTGTTTCGGATCACTAATTTCGTCTACATTTTGAGGAATCAATATTTGTGAAACTGCCAAGAATTTGGCAAAGCTTTCTCTATCAGCTAAAATCCATGCTTCTACTTCCCTAACAGCAATACGAAACAAGAGATTAGGATGTTTTGGATATGGTAGCCATTCTTGAATTAGTTCCTGCGGACACTCTGCTCTGTCAAGGTCTGTTAAAACTATATAAGGCGTTCCTTTGGCAGCATTATTAAATCCTTTTATATTCTTTTTAAGATAGCCGAAACCGTTTTTAGAATAACAATTACCCACTATATAAGGGCGGTTTGATTGGTGTAAAATTACTCGCAATACAGCTTCACTCAGTGGGTCTTCAACAGCTAAATTAATAGAGATCAAGTCCACTATAAATGAATCTCCAATTTATTAATTTCAGATGGTTTAGTTAATGGCAATACGGCTTCAGCTATGCTTAAACCTCCTTCTAAGAGATCACGGACATTATCAATTAATGATGCAGTAGTAACTTTAGTTCCTTCTGGACTTGGTGTTAAAAGGAGGATTTCTTCACCTCCAATTCCTTCGTCTTCTAATAAATCTGCGCTATGTGTAGTAAGTATTATTTGTCTTTTTTTCTGACGCTGTATTCGATACATTAAAGAAGGTAATTTCTTAACTATTGCTGCATTTAAAGATAACTCTGGTTCTTCAAGAAGTAGTAATGAATCACTTTCTAGTAATGACCACAGCAAGCCGATTAAACGTAATGTTCCATCGGAAAATTGATCTTCTCTTTGTTTACCAGATTGAGGTCGCCAATGCTCATATACTGCTTCTAAATGAGGAACACCCATTTCATCTTTTATATCAGTAAGATGTTTCAATTGGGGAACAGCAGAACGCAAAGCATTTTCAATTTTTGTTAGTCGAGATTTGCGAGTCTTTTCAGGGGTTTTGGTAATGCGTTCTAGAAAACTTCTGCCAAAAGCATCTTCTGAAATTCCCTGTCCAGAAAATGCCTCTGGATAACGAAGTAACTGCGGTACAAGATGTAGATATAGAACTGATTCAAAAAACTTAGCAATTTCTCGAAAATTGGCATTAGCACTAATTTGCTCTAAATGCGTTTGTGTTCTTCGTAATTCATCTTTTTTATCGTCTATGTCTGGTCTATTAACTATTATTTCATTTCCCTTCCATACACGCTCATAGTCTAAAATAGGTTGACGATAACCTCTAGTTTGTTGGGTTATGCCAATAGCATATTTCCATATAGGTTCATGACTAGAATAATCAGATAGGTGTACTTCAATTTCAATCTTGGGATTTTGCCGCGCTGACAAACAGCGAATTTTGGATACTCCTCCACGCTCTTTTACCGCTGTCTGTAAACCACCTCCGGGTTTAGCAATGTCACGTAAAAAGCGAAATACGTCCAGAAAGTTAGATTTACCACAAGCATTAGGACCGACTATAAAAACTCTGTCACCTAATCCAACATCTACTGACAGAAAATTACGCCAATTCTTGAGGATGATATGAGAAATAAACATTAGCAATAAGAATAAGATTGCAACAGACCAGTTAAAAATACCAAACTTACTATTTCTTTATCTTATCATAGCTATTTTCTAGAAAGCAATCCCTAAATAGATATTAAGAAGTGATTGGTTATTACCAATCACTTCTTTGGTAATTACCCAAAATTACGCTTTCTTTAACCAACTAAACATGGCACGTAAATCCTTACCAACAGCCTCAATAGGATGTTCAGCTTCTTGACGACGCATAGCAGTAAAACCAGGTTTACCTGCTTGGTTTTCTAAGACGAATTCCCGCGCAAATTGTCCAGATTGAATTTCGCTGAGGATTTTCTTCATTTCCGCTTTAGTATCGGCGGTGACAACGCGAGGACCACGAGTATAATCACCATATTCGGCAGTATTAGAAATACTATCGCGCATGGTAGCTAAACCACCTTCTACGACTAAATCAACAATTAATTTGACTTCGTGCAGACATTCAAAATAGGCTAGTTCAGGTTGATAACCTGCTTCGACTAAAGTTTCAAAACCGGCTTTGATTAAAGCACTCAAACCACCACACAATACTGCTTGTTCCCCAAACAAATCGGTTTCGGTTTCTTCACGGAAAGTGGTTTCCAAAATACCGGCGCGTGTACCACCAATACCTCTAGCATAAGCCATAGCGCGATCGCGTGCCTTACCAGTTGCATCTTGATACACGGCAAATAACGCAGGTACTCCTTGTCCTTGTTCGTAGGTACGACGCACTAAATGTCCTGGTCCTTTGGGTGCAACCATGACTACATCAACATCAGCAGGGGGAAGTACCTGTGCAAAGTGGATGTTAAAACCATGTGCAAAAGCTAAAACGTTTCCAGCTTCTAAATTTGGTTCAATTTCGTTTTTGTAAATTGTTTTTTGGACTTCATCAGGTAATAAAATCATGATGAAATCAGCAGCTTTGGCCGCATCAGCAACATTTTTTACAGTCAAACCAGCAGATTCGGCTTTAGCTGTGGACTTACTGCCAGGATATAATCCAACTATGACATTAACACCGCTATCTTTTAGATTCAGCGCGTGAGCATGACCTTGTGAACCATAACCAATAATAGCAACGGTTTTACCTGCTAAAAGGTCTAAATTAGCATCTTCATCATAATACATACGCGCCATAGAAGCATCTCCTGTTTATAAAGGCTGTCATGAAATTCGCAGACCTATGATTGTATCGCAAATTGGTTATTAGTCATTAGTCATTAGTCATTGGTTATATCTCAAGATCCAAAAATATATCTGTGGATACTTTCATTTTTTTTTCAGAAGTTCAAAATAAACAGAAATAATTGTGACATTTTTGATACAAATTTGTTAAGAATGGTTACAGCACCTGTAATGAAAGGAAATATTTTTTATGGTTGATCTAGCTGACAAGAAACCAGTCCATCAAGTCGTGATTATTGGTGGTGGTTTTGGGGGACTTTATGCCGCTAAGTCTATGGCTAAGGCTAATGTCCAAATTACTTTGATTGATAAACGCAATTTTCACCTCTTTCAACCACTGTTGTATCAAGTTGCTACAGGTGCTTTATCCCCAGCGGATATTTCCTCTCCCTTGCGGGCTGTCTTGAGCAAGAGTAAGAATACAAAGGTGCTGTTGGGTGAAGTGAATGATATTGACACTAACGCCCAAAAGGTGATGGTGGGCGCGGAAGCCGTCCCCTACGATACCTTAATTGTGGCTACAGGGGCGAAACATTCCTATTTTGGTAAGGATAACTGGGAAGAGTTTGCACCGGGTTTAAAGACGGTAGAAGATGCCATTGAGATGCGTCGGAAAATTTTTATGGCTTTTGAAGCCGCTGAAAGTGAAAGTGATCCGGTTAAACGCAAGGCTTTATTAACTTTTGTAATTGTTGGTGGTGGTCCAACTGGGGTAGAATTGGCAGGAGCGATCGCTGAATTGGCAACCAAAACCCTGAAAGAAGATTTCCGCAACATTGACACTTCAGAAACCAGAGTTTTATTGTTAGAAGGTTTAGATCGGATTCTTCCCCCTTTTGCACCAGAATTATCCCACACAGCAGAAGTATCTTTAACGGCTTTGGGTGTAGATGTGCAAACCAAAACTCTAGTAACACATATTGAAAATGATATTGTTACGATTAAGCAAGGTGATGAAGTTAAAGAAATTGCTACTAAAACCGTGTTGTGGGCTGCGGGCGTGAAAGCCTCACCAATGGGGAAGGTTTTGACAGAAAAGACTGGAGTTGAGAGCGATCGCGCTGGTCGTGTTATGGTAGAACCAGACCTAAGTATTAAAGGATATCCCAACATCTTCGTAGTTGGTGACTTAGCAAATTTTGCCCATCAAAATGATAAACCTTTACCGGGAGTTGCACCAGTCGCCATGCAAGAAGGCGAATATGTGGCTAAACTCATTCAAAAACGCCTCAAAGGTGAAACCTTACCCCAATTTAAATATGTGGATAGAGGTAGTCTAGCAATGATTGGGCAACACGCCGCAGTTGTTGATTTAGGATTTATCAAACTCAGAGGTTTCTTTGCGTGGTTTGTGTGGTTATTTATTCATATTTACTTCTTGATTGAATTTGATAATAAGTTAGTAGTAATGATTCAATGGTTATGGAGTTATTTTACCCGCAATCGTGGCGCGAGATTAATTACAGGGAAGGAAACTATTGCACCTGTAGCAATTCCAAATAGTGACAATCAAACGCCAATTGTTACAAAAAAGCCGTTGAATGTGTAGTTTTGTAATGTGGGTTATTAACCCACCATTCTGATTCAGATTAAATGCAATCTTTCACTGGAATTGAAAAGATTGACGGCGGTTAAAAATCGTTGTGCTGGATTTAATCCTAAAAATTATAGAGATATCCGGTAAGCGTAAAACTCAGTGTCTTTAGACCTGAGATATAAGCGACTCGTGCGGTAATAAAGCG
>JAKOGY010000079.1 GCA_028658405.1 Dolichospermum sp. ST_sed8
GGATATCCTGATTCAGACAAATACAACTTTCATCACCAACAAACCATCTAAAAATTACCATCCTGTTAATCCTTTAATCCTGGATATCCTGATTCAGACAAATACAACTTTCATCACCAACAAACCATCTAAAAATTACTATATATGCGCGGACAGATTTCTACTCATAACATAAGTGTAAACCAAATTTCTCGTCTTGTCAAGTCTTGAAGTAAATTAAATTGTCTCCACTTGGGTGAGAAAAGAATTTAGAAAGGGCAAATATCCCATAGGATTCTGATATATCCTTAGATAGAGATTAAATAGAAATTCGCTAAATAAACTAGAATGAAGCTGGCAGCAAGAGTAAGTCAGGTAACACCCTCCATCACCTTAGCCATCGCCGCTAAAGCTAAGGCCATGAAAGCCGAGGGGATAGATGTTTGTAGTTTTAGCGCTGGAGAACCGGATTTTGATACTCCAGCGCATATCAAAGCCGCAGCTACAAAAGCTTTGGATGAAGGTAAAACCAAGTATGGTCCAGCCGCTGGAGAACCAAAGTTACGAGAAGCGATCGCTCACAAGCTAAAACATGATAATGGTCTTGATTATAAGTCAGAGAATGTCATTGTCACAAATGGCGGTAAACATTCTCTCTATAACTTGATTGTGGCATTGATTGACCCCGGTGATGAGGTAATTATTCCTTCACCTTACTGGCTAAGTTACCCCGAAATGGTAACTTTAGTTGGTGGAAAATCGGTGATTGTGGAAACAGACGCTTCCACAGGCTACAAAATCACTCCAGAACAACTCAAAAAGGCAATTACCCCAAAAACTAAGTTATTTGTCCTTAACTCCCCTTCAAACCCCACAGGGATGGTATATAGCCCTGCGGAAATCAAAGCCTTGGCAAAGGTGATAGTTGATGCAGGTATTTATGTTGTTTCTGACGAAATCTACGAAAAGATTCTCTATGATGGTGCAGAACATATCAGCATTGGTTCTCTAGGAAAGGATATTTTTGACCTGACCTTGATTAGCAACGGTTTCGCTAAGGGTTATTCCATGACTGGTTGGCGACTTGGTTACTTAGCCGGACCATTGGAAATTATCAAAGCCGCCAGCACCATTCAAGGACATAGTACATCCAATGTGTGTACTTTTGCTCAATATGGAGCGATCGCTGCTTTGGAGAGTTCCCAAGACTGTGTAGAGGAAATGCGTCAAGCTTTCGCTAAACGTCGTCAGGTAATGTTTGCAAGACTCAACGCTATTCCTGGTTTGAGTACCGCTAAACCAGACGGTGCTTTTTACCTATTTCCTGATATCAGCAAAACTGGTTTGAAATCTCTGGAATTTTGTGATGCTTTATTAGCAGAACATCAAGTTGCACTAATTCCTGGTGTGGCTTTTGGCGCTGATAAAAATATTCGTCTTTCCTACGCTACGGATATGGCGACAATTGAAAAGGGAATGGATAGATTAGAGAAATTCGTGCGTTCTCGCATTTAGGAGTTCAGGATTCAGGAGTTAATGAACCACGAAGGAGCGAAGGACACGAAGGAAGAAAGAAGAAGGAAGAAAATAAGTATTCCCTGTTCCCTGTTCCCTGTTTCTACAACAATCCTATCTCCTTTAAACCCTGATGAAGTCTTTGTGCTTCTTCGGGGTTTTGTAATTCATGGAGAGCTATAGCGTATTCAAAAGCTTCTAAACTTCTGGGAACGTCACCAATTTTCAAGAGGACAACCCCTAAATTTTGATAAGCTTCTGCATAATCAGGATGTAAATTAATGGCGTTATTATAGGAATTAATAGCCTCAGCAAATAACCCCATTGCTTTACATACCATTCCTAAATTATAATAACCAGTTACAAAATTAGGATCAATTTTTATAGCTGTTTCATAGGCAATTTTTGCTCCTTGTAAATCGCCCACATTTTTTAATAAATTCCCTAAATTATTATATCCGCCTAATTTTAAAAGCGGATAGATAGGTAATTTCACCGCATTTTGATAATGAGAAATGGCTATTGGTAAATTTTGTAAATGTGTATGAGCAATCCCTAAATGATAATGTAATTCATATAAAATATCATAATTTATATCTTCATCAATAGAATTTTCAACTCTTTGTGATTGCAAATGTTTTAATTTAGTTACCGATTTTTTATTTTCATTGACTTGATTCCCAATGATTTGATTTAATCCCCGATTTAATAACTCCATACCCGCATCAATTTTTCCCATTTGCATATACAAAGCCCCCAACTTACTGCAAACATAAGCATCATGGGGATGATTTGCAAAAAATTCTTCCATTGCGGCTGCGGCTTTAGCATATTTATTTTGCTCATTAATTACAGCTTTTTGATAACCAGTATGCAAAATTGCAACTCCTGGTAAATAACCAATTTCCCAATCTGGTTCTTTAGTTAAAATTGCGGTTACACTATCATCAATTAAAGCATGATAAGGGCGATCAAAATATATATCTGGATGATTCCGAAATAGTCGAGAAACCAGAGAATAAGGTGATTGTGTTGAACCGACTTCTTGACGAACTAAATTAATAACAAGATATTCTTGTTTATTAATCACTGATTTGATTAACGGGATAATTTCTGGTGTTAAAGTTTCATCAGCATCTAAAACTAAAATCCAATCACCTGTAACATATTTTAAAGCCTCATTTCGAGCCGTACTAAAATTATTATTCCAGGTAGAATAATGAACTTTTGCTCCAAATTGTTCTGCTATTTGCGGAGTTTTATCAGTTGAACCCGTATCAAGAACTATAATTTCATCAACAAAATTTTTAACACTTCCTAAGCACTTTGGCAAAGTAGTTTCTTCATTTTTAACAATCATGCACAGACTAATTTTCATCTGGTAACACTATGGTATTTACAACTTTGGTTAATAATACAGTATTGGTGTAGGTTAGGTTGACAAAAGGAAACCCAACATCAAAAATCGTTGGTTTTGTTGGGTTTTGCAAAGCCTCAACCCAACCTACTTTAATTACTCTCTGTGTTTTGTATTTCTTAACAAAGATATATTAAACAGGATGAAAATAATCATAAATATCTTGCGCTAACCGTGAACCAATTCCGGGAACTTCCGTTAATTGTATAGGTGTGGCTTGACGAATATAATCAACAGAGCGAAAATGAGCTAATAGCAACTTTTGCCGATTTTGTCCTAAACCGGGAATTTCATCCAAATGCGACCTTTTTAACTGATCACTTCTTTGCTGACGATGAAAACTCACAGCAAATCTATGTGCTTCATCTCGCAAACGTCGTAATAACTGTACTCCCGGTTGTTCTGCGTCTGTTTCTAAAGGTTGAGATGAATTTGGTAAAAAGATTTCTTCACGCTTTTTAGCTAGACTAATAACTCGTAAATCTGTTAATAAATTCATTTCTGATAAAATACCCATAACAGCAGATAATTGACCTTTACCACCATCAATCATGATTAAATCTGGCCAGTCAGAATTACCCAATCTTACTAATTTGGGATCTTCAATATATTTCCTAAATCTTCTATTAATAACTTCCGCTAAACTAGCAAAATCATCTGAATGTCCAATAGTAATATCAGGATTTTTAATTTTGTAATGTCGGTAATGTTGTTTTGCTGGTAAACCATCAATAAATACGACTTGGGAAGCTACCGCATTAGTACCTTGAATATGGGAAATATCATAACCTTCAATCCGTTTTGGTAAATCTGATAAATCCAGAATAGCAGCTAAATCTTGAGTTGCTTGTAAATTACTATCTCCCAATTTTTGCATTCTTTGTAATTCATATTGGGCATTTTTTTCCACCATTTCTATTAATTCTGCTTTACTTTGTCGCAAAGGATTTAAAATTGCTACTTTTCTGCCTTTGCGTTCTGTCAAAACAGCGGACAAAATTTCACTATCTGGTAAATCATGTTGTACTAAAATCTCGCTAGGAATTTCTACACTTTCCGCAGTTTGGTAATGTTCCTCTAAAACTCTTTGTAAAATTGCTCCCGGTTCAGCATGGGAATTAGCGACAAAAGCCAAACGTCCAACTAATTGACCTGCACGAATTTGGAATAATTGAATATAAGCGTGTTGGTCATCTGCGGCTAAAGCGATCGCATCTCGTGATACTGTATCATCAGGTAAGGATACTTTTTGGGCTGCATTGAGAGATTTTAAACCAGTAATTTGATCTCGAATTTTGGCCGCAGTTTCAAAATTTAATTCTTCGGCTGCTGCTTCCATTTGTGCTGTTAAAATATCAATTAATTCCTGAGTTCTTCCTTGAAATACCATTGCTATTTTTTGAATAATTTTATGGTATTCTTCCACAGAAATTAACTGTTGACATACTCCAGGACAACGACCAATATCATAATTTAAACAAGGACGATCTTTAAATAAAGGTTGTGGTCTTTGTCTGACGGGAAAAATCCGGTTACATAGGTGTAATATTTCTCTCAACAAACTAGAATCCGTATAAGGTCCATAGTATTTATCTTTGGCTTTTCCTAATTTGCGTTTGCGGGTAATAAAAATACGCGGATACGCTTCTGAATAAGTAATACAAAGATAAGGATATTTTTTATCATCTTTGAGTAAAACGTTAAAATATGGTTGATGCTGCTTAATTAAATTGGCTTCTAGTGCTAATGCTTCTGCTTCGGTATCAGTGACAATAAATTCAATTTCTGTCACCAACTTAACCATTGTATTAATGCGCTCCGTCTTGTTGGTGGAGTCACGGAAATAGGAACGGACACGAGAACGCAATTTTCGAGATTTACCTATATATATTAGGCGATCGCTGCCATCTCGCATTAAATAAACTCCCGGTTCTGCGGGAATCTCCCCCAGACGGGTTTCTAAGCGTTCTGGATTTTTATACAGTGGTAATATTTGCTCAGATATAGTCACAGGAGTATTTTATATAGTTTGATAAGTTACCTATATCCATTTTAAACCCAGATCTCCGACTTCTTTAAGAGGATGTTTGATAGCTTGCGTGGTGTAAGCCATAAAGTCCTCTTGTCGGTATCAAAAGTTTTAGATCCCTCTAAATCTCCCTTAAAAAGGGAGACTTTGATGACCGTTCCCCCTTTTTTAAGCTACGGTGTACACACAAGTCTTCTAGAGTTGCCCCACAACGTTTAGATCCCCCCAACCCCCCTTAAAAAGGGGGGCTAAATTCTTCAAAGTCCCCCTTTTTAAGGGGGATTTAGGGGGATCGGATAACGTTTAGCATCCTGTCTAGAGATGTGTGTACACCGTAGCTTTTTTAAGGGGGGTTAGGGGGGATCTAGAAGTGCCTAAAGTCACAGCGAAACACTTTTTAAACAACCTCAAAGAAGTCGGGGATCTATAATCTTAATTTAATAATGAGGGGTTCTTACTTTCAATAGAATCCCTGGTGGCTTTGTATGCTTCAATGAAAGTTCGGAACGATTCTTGAGAAATATTTTCTAAAACTAAATCACTCACTACTTTTTCTAGAATAATATCTAACTTTTGTTGAATGATTATATTCTGATTCTGTTGGCGATGTCTTAGCAATTTAACCACTATTTTAATATATTTAGCTGCATTTTCTCTTTGAACTTTTTCAATAGATTGTTGAAGAACTTGTTTATCTCTTTCTATTGCTTCTCTAGTATTTTTATAGGCTTCGTTAAAAGTCCGAAATGACTCTTGGGAAATTTTTTCATCAACCAATGCGTTAGCAGCTTTATTAAATGTTTCATCCAAAAGCTTTTGTCTTTCTTCAAGTTGATATTTTCCTTCTTTCATTAAGCTAATAGCTGATTTTAGATATTCATCAGCTTCATCTTTTTTACTTTGGGCAATCCATAATTTAAGTTGATGAATCCATTGTAATATTAATAAAAATACCGTTAATAATAACCCTATATAATCAGCGTATTCTTGAATAAAAGATGGTTTATCTTTTTCATAAAAAGTCACAGCACCAGGATGTAAGAAAATATCAACACCACTATTTTCTTTAGGACGGCTAATACTAGAAATTAATGGTTTAACTTCAGCATAAGCTAGAGGAATTTCATTAGCTATCTCTTGCCGATTTTCATAGATAGCTTGAATTAATTTTCTAATAATACTAGCATCTACTTGATCATTTGCTAATAGTAATCTTGATATTGCTACTGTAGGTAAATTAGTATAAGGAACAGGGTAATTTCCTCTATATGCACCTTGAGGAATGATCGCAGCTTCAAAGGCAGGTTGCTTAATTTTCATTGCTTCTGCTTGGGGAATTGATATTAATTTTCCCTGATAATTATTGACAAGATTAGCAATAGATTTATTACCTATAGCTCGAACACGAAATACAGCATCAGCTTTATTTTCCCGAAAATCTTTATCTGCAAACTGATCATTATAGCCAGGAATAGGTTTACCATTACTATCTAAACCTGTAATCTTAAAGTCTTTTTCACTCAAACCAAAATGCTTTGCTACTGTTAGAAAAGATTGGTATTGTCCACCACTAGCAGCTAAAGCGATAGTCTTACCTTTCAGTTGCACAAACTGATTGATTTGCGGATTTTTTACAACTAGCTGAAAAGTATCTTTATACAATAAAGATACCGTTCTCACATTTGCTTTTGACTGAGAAGTTAAATTACCAATTTCCTCAGCAGCAACATCTACTTGAGCCGTTGCTAACTGAGCTTTTCCTGTGGATAACATTTCTATATTTTGGGTTGTTCCTTTAGTTTCTTCTACTTGCAGTTTGATATTAGTTCTCCGTTCAATTACCTTTTTGATAGCTTCACTGATAAGATAACTTTCTCCTGTTTTATCTCCAGCAGCTATTGTCAGATGAGGTGGTGTGAGATAATTGACAATATTCCCAACAACAATGACAAAGGTACTCAAACTAGCAAACCCAAGTCCTAAAAAAATCAGCCTAGAGAAAGGATCTAGAGCTAAAAAAAATCCCAAAAACTTGAATTGATGATTATTTTTAGATGTTGACATATCTGCAAAATAGTGTATTTACTAATGAATAGATACATACTTTTATACAATACCAGAAATTGTATTCCAGATTTGATCGGATTTTTTTAACCATACAGGGGACATTCGCTATGTTGATCCTGCTTTTATCATAGTTATAGAGAAGTAAACACACTCCATAGGAAGATGCAGAGAAATAAAAGTAGATTTACATTAAGCCTGGTGTGTCGAATAACTGCTTTTTATGAGGGTTTAGCTTGATGCTAAACCTTTTTCTATCTCAAAAAAATATATGATTATTTCTTTGTCAGCAATCTATAACAGCTTTCATAATTGATACACATACCATAGATAGATGAATTTAAGCATCAGTTAATGTAAATTAACCAACTATGGTAAACACTTGGTATATATGGGCTTGGTAAATTGCCAAGCCTTTTTTATGAATGTTAATGGTTTAGCATTAAGTCATACTCAGTTCCATTAAACTATCAGCCATATCAAAGTTAGCTGTTACATTTTGGACATCATCTAATCCTTCTAGAGTATCAATTAATTTAAGCAGAATTTTAGCTTGATTTGCATCAGTAACTTCTACCTGATTACTAGGAATCCAACGCAATTCTATATTTGTAACTTTAAAAGCTTTTGCTTGTAATGTTTGACTGAGTTTCTCTAAATTCGCTATTTCTGTAAATACCTCAGCCGTTTCCTCTGCAATCATTTCATAAGACTCAGCATTACCTTCTAGAGAAGCTTCTAAAAGCTGTTCTTCATTAATGACACCTTCCACTACACAAACTCCCTTTTGGGAAAACATCCAACTTACACACCCTATTTCTCCTAAATTTCCGCCATTTTTACTAAAAGAAACTCGCAAATCCGCAGCAGTGCGATTACGGTTATCTGTGAGGGCTTCAATTAAAATTGCTACTCCACCAGGCCCATAACCTTCATAGCGAATTGCTTCGAGGATACTGCTATCACTGAAAGTACCTGCACCTTTAGCGATCGCTCTCTCAATATTATCATTGGGAATCCCTGCGGCTTTGGCTTTATCAATGGCTGTGCGTAGTTGAAAGTTACCTGCTGGATCTGGTACACCGTTTCTCGCAGCTACAATTATTGCCCGTGATAACTGGGTGAAAATATTTCCTCTTCTAGCGTCTACTACGGCTTTCTGACGTTTAATATTCGCCCATTTACTATGTCCTGCCATAATCACCAATATTATTAATTATCATAGGTTTATTTGGGGAAATTGTTGGTTGAGGTGAATTTACCGCAGCTACAGCATAACCGCTAAATAAAAAAGCGGTAGCAAACAACGATAATAAAATTTTGCTATTCATAAGTTATAAAATTTGTAGATGCAGATTTCACTGTTGTTGCTAGTTATAACCTAGAGGCAGATAAAGCCGCACCAATTAAGCCAACTTGTTGATTAAGAATTATATGCACGGGTATTTCTTCGAGTAAAGAACCCATTCTCCCTTTTTGGGTAAAATTCCCCAGGAAATTCCCATTTTGCATTAACGGCAGGATTTTGGGAGCGATACCACCAGCAATGTATAATCCTCCATAGGGTAGGAGTTTTAATGCCAGATTCCCAGTTTCTGCACCGTAAGCTTCTACAAATAATTGCATAGTTTTTTCAGAAAGGCGATCGCTTTTTTCTAAGGCAGCTTTACCAATAAATGCTCCAGGATCAATGGTTTTTTCGGCTTTCCCGGCTTCTTGTTCCCAAGTTCTGACTGCTTGGGCAATTTCCGGTGATTCGGGGGCTATTTTGCGATCTCGTAAAAATTGGTAAATAGAAGTAATTCCTAAACCAGAAACCACTCTTTCTACAGAAACCCGTTGAATATCATGTTTATCTACCAGATATTTCAACATTTCAAATTCTAACTCATTTCGGGGGGCAAAATCTGCGTGTCCACCCTCGGAAGGAAAGACTTGATATTGATTGTCTTGTTTAATCAAAAATCCCTGGCCTAACCCAGTTCCTGCACCAATTACAGCCATTGGCGCTGCTGATTGATATTTACCAACTTGTAAAGTTAGTAAATCCTGTTTGGTTAAACCAAAAATTCCATAACCAACAGCCGCAAAATCATTAATTAGGGAAATTGACAGAATACCCAAGTCTTGAGTTAAACGATCTGTATCGAGAAACCAGGATAGATTAGTTAGTTTAGCAGTATTTGCAACTACAGGGCCAGCGATCGCAAAACAGGCTTTTTCTGGTGTAGAAGAGTTAGCTATAGTCAAAAACTTTTGAACTATGGGAACTAAATCGGGAAAATTTCCACTGCGAAAACTCTCTTCATACAAGGTTTTTAAACCTAATGTTTCTGAGAATTCTACCAAACGCAAAATCGTTTTTGTACCGCCGATGTCTCCTGCTAGTAGCAATGTCATAAAATTTATCAGTTAGTAAGTTACTTTTGCTGAGTTATTGTCAGTTGCGATTTAGAGAAAATCCCCCTTAAATATTTACACAAATCGCACCAATTCTTCAATTTTCGTCAAATGGGAAGTATCTCCCTTTAGTTCTAGCAACCATTCTGAATCTTGACGCACAACTTTTACTAAAGAACATAAAGAAGCTTTAACTTCCGTTTTAGCGATGTCTCCTACCAATCCCATAGCTGCACCCAAGACAGAAGCACCATGTGCCACCAATAGGATATCATGGGGGAAAAATTCAGTAGATAGACATCTAGCAGTTTGTGCCGAACGTTCCCGCACTTTTTCATGAGTTTCAGGGTATTGTGCAGCTATGCGTGATGTATAACTGGTATCAATTCTCGGAAATAATTTGACTAAAGCTGAAATCGGCAGTTTTTCCGGTTCTTCAGTCATCCATTCGGGATTAAGCCATTCACTCAAACCTATTTCTAGTTTAATCTGTAAATCCAAAACTTCAGCGATCGCATTCGCAGTTTGGATAGTTCGCAAAAACGGAGAAGCAAAAATATGGGTGATTTTTTTCCCTTTGAGTCGTTTTGCTAACTGCTGTGCCTGAATCATCCCATCATCAGACAAAGGTGGATCATACCGTCTTTTAGCAGTGAGAAACCAATCGGGGTATACGAAATCAAGGCGGTTAGCGTGTCTTGCTATCCAAACTATTTGACTCATGGAGGAAAATTACGAATGTTAATTTTTGTTATGCGATTATAATACGATAGTTTGCAAACCTTTGACTAATCTTTCTATACCTGCTTTGGCTGTATCTGCTGGTAATGCCCCATAAGCAACCCGCAAATAACAACCTTCTTCCATGCCAAAGGTTGTTCCGGGAATCACCGCTATTTTATATTCTTGAATCAGTTTTTTCACCAATTCCAAATCGTTCATTTTCGTCTGCACTTTTAAAAAAAAGTAAAATGCTCCATTTGCAGGGGTAATAGTACATAAATCTTGCAGTGATTCTATGGCATTAATTACTATTTCTCGAACTTGAGCAATTGTGGCAATATGATTTTTTAAATAATCATCTTTTGCTTGTAATGCCCCCAAAGCCGCATATTGAGAAACCACAGGTGGACAAATTAAAATAGTATCTTGCACTTTTTTCACAGCAGTTAATAAATGTTGGGGAATTACCATATAACCAATCCGCCAACTGGCAAAACCATAAGCTTTTGATAAACTAAACAGAGAAATTGTATATTGATTACTTCCTACAAATGCCCCAGGAGAAATATGTTTTACGCCATCATAAGTAAAATATTCATAAGCCTCATCACTAATATGATAAATTCCCCTCTCTCGACAAATTTCATTAACTTGACGTAAAGCTATTTCTGAATAAACAACACCTGTGGGATTATTCGGAGAAATCGTCACTACTGCGCGAGTTTTATCTGTAATTGCTGCGGCTATAGCTGAGGGAATTAATTGATAATTATTATCTGTTGCTACTAATACCGGATGACAACCCGCCATTTTAATCGCCATTTCATGATTAAAATAGTAGGGAGTATTCAAAATAATCTCATCACCAGGAGAAGTAATTGCTAAAATAGCATTTATAAACCCCATATTGCTACCAGCAGTCACTACAATAGCATTTTCATTGTTAATATCAATACCATTAAATATTGATAACTTTGCCGCTAATGCTGTTAATAATTCAGGAATACCGACAACAGATTGATAAAGATGATTTTTTGGTTCAGAAAGAAATTTTGATAATAGTTCTATGGCTGTTGCTGGTGGTTGATAATGAACTACACCTTGTCCTAAAGAAATTGTCCCCGGAGAGTTTTTAATTAGTTCTCCCACAACCGGAATAATAGGCGATTGAATCGCCTCCATGCGTGATAAGTGATGAGTCATAATTTGTAGAAAGACACAATATATAAATAGGTGGGCAATGCCCACCCTACGTGTATTGCAAAAATCAAATAGGATTTATAAATTATGAATCTAAGCTGTGCCGCATTTAAATTGTATAACTTCAATAAGTCCAAATATTGTGGGGTGGGCATCCTGCCTGCCCGAATATTTAAATTACCTGTGTTTTAGCTTATTGATAATTTTGAGGAATACCAACTTGTGATAAACCAGCAATTGCTTTCAAATTTTGACAACGAATTAATTCACTAAAATTTAAACCAGAACGCCCTTCTATTGTTCCTACGGCTTCAATAGCAGTTAACAAATGTTGGGCGGCTTCAGTGTCTGAATAACCCCGTCTTTTGGCAATCCGAATGGCTGCTATATCAGCATTTAATTCTGCTTCTTGGGATTTATTCATGCGCCAAATCCGCATAGCCGCTAACGCAGTTAATCCCCCAGCTATAACCACACCTACCACATCAGATTGAACTGCTTCCAGGATTCCCCCCGCAAACCCGGCTAAGACCACACCTTGATAAATATTCGGTTGTAACCATTTCACACCGATTAACCAGGATACTCTCTGCAATAGGAGTAAATCCCGTTGGGGTTTTGTCAACCGTCGCCACAAATCAAAATTAATATATATTGGTCTTGCTTGACTCAAAGGCAGAGGAAAAGCTGCATCTATTACCTGTTTTTGTTCTGGTTTACTGACGATTTTAACCATCATGCGCCCAGAAGCGGGCATTACATCTAATAAACGACGAATTTCAATATTTGGTTCCATAGCATCCATTATTAGTCATAATTATGTATATTCAATGACTACTAAAATTACACTTTATTCCACTTTATATTTATATGGACGCTTTTGATCCCAATCCGCCAGAATGGACTAATCAAGCCGTACACGCCTATCAGTTTCATTGTCCCAAATGCCACGCTGGTAGCCGAGAAGCCGTTAATGTGTGGTTAAATAGGCGCTCGCCCGTAACTACCGCAGATCGTCGTCGTAAGTGGCAAGAATTCTATCATTGTCATTGCAGTTATGTCTGGTGGGCTTGGAGTAACGATAGACCACCCACAGATTTATCTGGGCCAAAACCCTGAAACTTTATTGATACCGTCACGATTTTATTGGGTTGCGGATTTATTGTGGAAAATTGGCAATAGTTTGGCAATAGTATTGAAAACATAAGATTTTTGTTAAGCTTACTGAAAAATCAAAATTTAAGTAGCTTTTAAGACAGAAAAAAGTAGCAAATACTACGAATTGTATTTAATTGAGATAAATATCGTAGCCGCAGAGGAAAGAAAATAAGTGTTCAAAAAATTGATCATCGTTGGGTGTTTAACCCTTTTTTTACTGGTAAGTTTATTAACAGGAAATGCTTTAGCCGAGACTCCAGCAGCCGTATCTGAGCTTAATACGGGAGATACAGCATTTATGCTGATTTCATCAGCCCTAGTAATGCTGATGACACCGGGATTAGCATTCTTTTATGGTGGGTTTGTGCGATCGCATAACATCCTTAACACATTGATGATGAGTTTTGTGTTAATGGCCATTGTCGGAGTCACCTGGGTTCTCTGGGGTTATAGTCTTTCCTTTGCCCCTGGTTTGCCTTTCATCGGTGGTTTGCAGTGGTTGGGTTTAAATGGTGTCGGCTTGGAAACAACAGGTTATCTGAAGGGTTCAGCCCCAGCAGACGTGGTTTCCTATGCGGGGACAATTCCCCATCAAGCATTCATGATCTATCAAGCCATGTTTGCAATTATTACCCCAGCCTTAATTTCGGGAGCGATCGCCGAACGAATGAGTTTCCGGGCATATTGCCTGTTTGTCGTGCTGTGGTCAACCTTTATCTACACACCCTTAGCTCACATGGTTTGGGCAAAAGGTGGATTTTTAGGTTTATATGGCGGTATAGGCGCTTTAGACTTTGCAGGTGGTACAGTAGTGCATATTAGTTCCGGCGTTTCGGCATTGGTAGCCGCAATGGTCCTAGGTCCAAGAAAAAACTATCCAAATCGTCTGAGTCCCCCCCACAACGTCCCCTTTATTTTATTAGGTGCGGGTTTACTGTGGTTTGGGTGGTTCGGTTTTAATGCTGGTAGTGCCTTATCAGCAGGCACAGTAGCTACAGTAGCTTTTGTTACTACCAATACATCAGCCGCCGCTGGGGCATTAATGTGGTTGATTTTAGAAGCGACATTAAGGGGAAAACCCACCGCTGTAGGGGCGGCCACAGGTGCAGTAGCTGGTTTAGTTGGTATCACCCCAGCCGCAGGATTTGTCACACCTGTTGCGGCAATTTTAATTGGTTTCATTACCTCCGTCGTTTGTTTCTTTGCTGTGAGTTACAAGCACAAATTACAGATTGATGATGCCTTAGATACCTATCCCGTACATGGCGTAGGTGGGACTATAGGCGCAATTTTAACAGCTATCTTTGCCACAACTGAAGTTAATTCCGGTGGTAAAGATGGGGTATTGCGTGGTAACTTTGGAGAATTATTTGTGGAACTGGGAGCGATCGCCCTAGCCTATATAATTGCGGCTGTTGGGACTTGGATCATTCTTAAAATTATTGCGGCTACTGTTGGTTTACGAGTCCCAGATCAAACCGAAGATCAAGGCTTGGATATCAACGAACATGGAGAGGAAGGTTATAACTCCGAGTTTGCAGATCGGATTTCTAATAAGTAGAAAAGGTAATGGGTAATGGGTAATGGGTAATGGGTAATGGGTAATGGGTAATGGGTAATGGGTAATAGGTAATATTTTTCTTCCTTCTTCTTCCTTCTTCCTCCTGACTCGGTGACTCCTATTTCCTGACTCCTGTTTCCTGTTTCGGTGACTTTAATATTTTTCTTTAGTAATCTAGCGGGTAAAACTGTGGTTAAAGCCTTCACTAGTTTTTTTGGTAAATCCAATAAAGGTATTGGTATTGAACTAGCACCAGAACGGGTGAACGTAGTACAACTACGTAAACAACGCCAAAACGTAAAAATCGAATCTTTGACAACAGTACCAGTACCAGAAGGTATCTTTACTGATGGTCAAATTACTGATTCGGTGGGAATGTCCGAAATTATTCAGCAAGCGATCGCCCAAAGCAAAACAAAAGCTACCCGTGTTGCTACTTGTATACCAGGACGAGACTCTATTGTGCGGTTGATTCCTGTGCCATCTGAATTAGATGACAAGGAGTTGCGGGAGATGGTACTCAACCATGAAGCCTCTTTATATTTGCCTTATGACCGGGAAGAAGCTGATGTTGACTATCAAAAACTTGGGCATTTTATAGACGAAGACGGCATTGAGAAAGTTCAGGTTTTGTTAGTTGCGACTCGTAAAGATGTCACACAAACCTATTTGAATACCTTTGAACAGGCAGGACTAACTGTTGATATCTTAGAAATTAACAGTTTTGCCCTCATTCGCACTATTCGTGATCAACTGCGGTTATTTGGACCAGAAGAAGCAGCGGTATTAGTTGATATTGAGTTTGATAGTACAGAAATTGCCATCATTATCAATGGTGTGCCACAATTTTCTCGAACAGTACCAATTGGAACTTATCAACTGCAATCGGCACTCTCAAAGGCTATGAACTTACCCGCATCACGGGATATGGATATGTTAGAAAGTATGACTATTCCTGCAACTTCAGTAAATTCAGGCAATAGTGGGATAACTGGCAGTAATCCTGGTATGGCTTCGATGTTGAAAGTTTTGGGAGAATTAGTTGATGAACTGCGTCGCTCTATTGATTTTTACCTCAATCAAAGTGAAAATCTGGAAGTCGTACAGATTCTGTTAGCAGGTCCAGGGGGAGGATTGCCACAAATTGATGAGTTTTTTACTCAAAGATTGGGTTTACCAACTACCCAAATAGATCCGATTACTTCTTTGTCTTTGGAGGTAGATGCCGAAAAATATCCGTTAATTAAACGTCCTGGGTTGGGTATTATCCTGGGTTTAGGAATGAGAGGGATGTAATCCAATGTACAGTCTAGATATTAACTTTCTTAAAGACCGTCCAGAATATCAAAAGCAAACTACAACAAAGGCTAAAAGAACTCCTATTCAACTAGGGAATTTAATTCCAGTTTATATTGGAGTAGGAGTAGGTTTAGTATTCCCGGCTTTGATGTTTATTGGTTTGTCAGTGCTGGAAGGAAAAACTGCTGAATTAACACAAGGAATAGCAAAGATAGAGGAAGAAGGTAAGAGTTTAGATGGCAGAATAGCCAACATCAAGAAAATTAAAGCGGAAACAGATGCTATTAATATCCAAACGAAAGCTTTGGTAACGGTGTTTGATCAAATACGTCCTTGGTCAGCAATGTTACAGGATTTGCGCGATCGCATTCCTAGCAAAGTTCAAATTGAAACTATTAGGCAAATTGCTGCTCCTCTTCCTGGTAAAACTCCTGTAGCTGCAACCCCTGCTGCTGCACCCCCTAGTAATACCTCTGGATTCTTAGAAATTTCTGGTTTTTCTATTTCCTATGCCTTAGTCAATGATTTTGCCCTCAGTCTAGGACAATCTAAATTTTTCAATCAAGAGGAAACCAAAATTATCACAGCAGAATTAGTAGACGCACCACCTATTACAGGTTTTCTTACCCCAAAAGCTGAGAAATCTGATATAAAAATTAAACCTCTTCAAGTAGTTAAATACACTATTAAAACAGGTTTAAGTAGTGGGCCAGCATCTGATTTAATTCAAGAGTTAGAGAAAAAAGGCACGGTTGGACTAGTAGATAGACTTCGTAATATCAAAAAAGTAGGAGTCATTTCCCAATGACATATAGTGATGATTTAAATTTTCCCAATCAAGG
This sequence comes from Dolichospermum sp. ST_sed8, assembly GCA_028658405.1. Classification (GTDB taxonomy): domain Bacteria; phylum Cyanobacteriota; class Cyanobacteriia; order Cyanobacteriales; family Nostocaceae; genus Dolichospermum. The sequence continues at coordinate 16,188 of JAKOGY010000079.1, forward strand.
TACAGAAATTCAAGATTCTGGCCCTGTTGTTTTTGGTATCACCTTAACACCAACTATTATTGGTGGTATAGTCGGCTTTTTAGGTGTAGCAGGTGCAGGTTATATGCTATTGAACATGGTAATGCCTGCTTGGGATACCTATCAACAACTACAAACCAAAAGTGATCAACTGCAAACAGAAATTACTCAAAAGAAAACCCAAGCCCAACAAATCGGTAAAGTAGAAGCAGATTTAGCCACATCTAAAGAACAACAAAAACAAGTTTTAGCTTTATTTGCAAATGAAAAAAGTTTGGATACCTTATTACTAGATACCAGTCGGTTAATAGATTCTAGTAATGGTAAAGCTTTTGGTAATGCTATTAGAGCCAAACTGAAAAAATTTGTTCCTGTTTCTGAAAAACCTGTTCTTATAGAAGATGGCAGTTTTGGGGCAGAAGTTAACAATAAACTCAAACGCAGTATCGTCAATGTAGAAATTGAGGGAGATTTTGCACAAACTGAATCAATTATGCGGAACATTGAACGATTGCAGCCTTTATTGTTAGTCAAAAATTATAACTCCAAATTGACTCCACCAGAGATGTCAGAGGATAAAGATAACCCCGTGCAAATTGGTATCGGTAAACTGACAACAACTTTTGCACTAGAGGCTTTAATGCCCCTAACTTCCGAAGACACAGAAGCGTTAGCAGCTAAAGCAGCAGCCGCAACCAAGGCAGCAGCACCACCACCAAAAAAATAAGCACATTTAAGGCAATTGATAGTATATTTACGCAAAAGGAGGTTATGCAAAAATCCCAGAAAATGACTATATAGACAATCAAAAAACCGCCGATTTAAAATTTGCGGTTAAAAAATAGAAATAGATGACAATTTAGACTTTTATTTATGTGAGGAATGAACTGTGAAACAGTTTCATAATAATGTTTTCGTTTCAAGTGCAGCAGCTTGCGTACTCTTAGCAGCCCAACCAGTTTTAGCACAACTAACACAAGTTACTGATGTCAAACTCAATCCCATTGAGGGTGGAGTCAGTGTGATTTTAAAAACTGCTGTTGGAGATCGTCCCCAAGTATTTACAACTAAAAAAGATAAATCTTTAGTTGCTGATGTGATTAATGCTCAACTACGTTTACCCAAGGGTGATAAATTCCTTCAAGAAAACCCAGCGCCGGGAATCGCATCTATTGAAGTTAAACAGTTAGAGACTAATAGCATTCGGGTGACAGTTACAGGTATTGATGATGTACCTAGTAGTCAGCCCTTAATGCGAAAGGATAATAATATTACCCTAGGCTTTACCAGCACAACAAATTCAACAGCAGCAAACGCCACTAAGCCTACGGAAAAAGGATCAGCAGTATTAGCTACTACTAAGCCTACGGAAAAAGTATCAGCAGCACCAGCTACTAGTAACCTTACAGAAAGAGTACCAGTGGCACCAGCTACAACATCTGAATATAAACCAAATGAACCAGGTAAACGGCCAGATGTACTAGTCCCTAATCCTCAAGTCACCATTGACGGTAAAATTGCCCAATCCGCAGGGCCAAATCAACCTTATAACCAAGCTCCTCCTTTCTTACCTAGAGCCGTCGCTCCACCAGTAGGAGATATTACTCAATCGAATATTGATACATCTCCTACTGTGATTGATTTAGGCACTCAGGAACGAGTTCCCCGGTTGGTATTGCGTGATGCACCTGTGAGAGAGGTTTTATCACTGTTAGCAAGAGCTGCGAATTTAAACTTGGCCTATGTGGGAGGTGATGATAAAGATCCAAAAACTCCTGCGGCAAGTTCTACTAACAAGGAAGATATTCCAATATATCAAACAATATCCTTAGATATAGAAAACGAGCCTGTTCAAGATGTCTTTAACTACGTTTTACGTTTAAGTGGGTTACAGGCTAACCGTAGTGGACGCACGATTTTTGTGGGTACTAAATTACCTAACTCCACCCGTGATATTGTCATGCGTAACCTGCGACTTAATCAAGCACAAGTTAAAGAAGTAGCAAGTTTTCTAGTTAGATTAGGTGCAGAAAGTGCTTTAAATCCTCAAGTACAGACTACGAGAGTAACTGCTCAAGAGCTAATATCAGCATCAGTAAAAGAAGGAGGAGGTCAACAAGGAGGTCAACAAGGAGGTCAACAAGGAGGTCAACAAGGAAGTCAACAAGCAAGTCAATCAACTACACCTACTGAAATTAAAGCTGAACGTATAAAATTTGATGACTCTGTTCCTATACTTCGGGGTTTACAAGTGTTGGGAGACGAAAGAACTAATACTCTTACCTTAATTGGTAGTCCTAGGTTAGTTGAAATTGCGATCGCTCAAATTGCCCCGCTTGATTTACGTCGTCGTCAAGTAGTGGTGAATGTCAAAATTATTGATGTCAACCTTTTAGGTATTCAAGACACCAATTCTAGTTTTTCCTTTGGTCTTGGTAATAGTTTTTTTGTTAGTGAAGGTGGTGCAGCATCTTTTAATTTTGGTGGTGTTAATCCCCCCAGTCAAGCAACTGTAACAGGTAGTGTTTTAAGTCCAGCGGTAACAAACGCTCCCGTACCTGGCTTATTCCAATATCCTAAACGCTTCCTTTCTAGTTTGACAGCACAAGTACAAAGTGGCAATGCCAAGATTTTGACTGACCCCAGCTTAATTGTCCAAGAAGGACAAAGTGCTGATGTGCAACTAACGCAGGATGTTGTAGGAGATATAACAAACACTATAACTGATACTCCTGGAGGCTCTAGACAAGAACGAATAATAAAAAAAGAGAAAGTAGGGTTAAGTCTTGCTGTCAAAATTGATAGAATTGACGACAATGGTTTTGTTTCTCTATCCGTTGCACCTGTAGTTAAATCTCCCGCAGGTACAGCAGATACAGGCAATGGACAGGTAATTTTAGTCGCTACTCGCTCTCTTAATTCTGGAACAATTCGTCTGCGAGATGGTCAAACTCTAATTCTTTCCGGTATTATCCAAGACCAAGATCGTACAACTATTACCAAATTACCGATTTTAGGTGATATTCCTCTCATTGGTTCGCTGTTTAGAAAGTCCAATAGAACTAATGAGCGCAGAGAGGTAATTGTATTACTGACACCTCAAGTTATGGATGACTCTGAGCGTTCCAGCTATGGTTATAATTACAATCCTAGTCCCCAAATTCGGCAAATTCTAGAACGTCGTGGGTTGAAGGTTCAGCCTCGGTAGTTAGTGATTGTTTTGCAGATACCCGATTTATTGGGGGAAGTTCTGTAATGTAAAGACGTTCCATGGAACGTCTCTACAACTGTAAATTTCTGAATGTTAGTGATATAACTACAGCTTTTAATGTGTGGCAAATTCTGTAAATTCACGCATATCAGGAGAGTGGAATCCCAAAACTATATCTTCTTTAGGTACACCCTTTTCTAGCAGTAGTGTAGCAATTCCTGCTTCTGTACCATCATGCTGTATCCAGATTTTGCCGTCTTTGATATCAATGTGTATACTACATCCATGAGTACGATTATTCCCGCGCCAACCAGTATGTAATAGAAGATAATGGTCGTGTTGTGTATCTATAACCGCTTGGACTTCGATTTTTTCTGGAGAAAATCGCCTTTGCGCTTTTTCTAAAATTAAATTTTGAATTATTTGACGGTATTCTTCTACTGCCATTGGACAATTATCTCCTGTTTTGGCTCGTAAACAAGTAGGTTAATTTGATTTCTGGCAATTACTGACCTGGTAAAACGACGTTGAAAGAATGATTTATACACTGAATCGGGTATTGCCAGATATAATTTTCGTTGCGGATCAAATTCTTCTAGAGCATACTGGTAATTAAGAAACTGCCCAAGGGCAGTATGAAATTCGGAAACATTTGACCCACCAATAAAGCTTTTAATTTCAACAGCAATCTTTTCTTCTGCTCTTTCAGCCGCTAACATCTCTGCTGCTAGGTCAATTTCAAAATCTACATCTCCAACGCTTACCTCATAGGGGTCAGCAGTGATTGTCCATCCTTCTTTCTCTAAAGCATTTCTTACTGCATTGTGAAACCGATCTTTGGCCATGTAATATTTCCTAATTCCTAACCTCAAAACATTATTAACATTTTAACCAGAAATATTAGAAGCAGTTAAAAATATCAATAGGTTAACTTGATTACACACCTGGGCATATTCTACAGGACAAAATTAATATATTGATTGTGGGGTGGGCTTCTAGCCTGCCCTAATCAATAATACTAGTGCGATTCGTTGTTAGCTGAATCACGGTAATCAGTCCGTACATAAGCTAACCAACCCAATCCAATCATGGAG
>JAKOGY010000007.1 GCA_028658405.1 Dolichospermum sp. ST_sed8
ATTAAGCCGTCAGGAGATTGAAGCGATGTTTTTAGTCAGTGATATCAAGCAAACAAGGGTATATCAAGAAGCAAGACAAGAGGGAGAGACAAGCTTACTGCTCCGCTTATTATCCAAGCGATTTGGGAAATTAAGCAATAACTATATCGAAACTATCAGTAACCTAACAATAGCGCAACTAGAAGACCTGGGAGAAGCATTATTAGACTTTGCGAACATTAACGAACTGGAACAATGGCTAAAAGTTCATACAGAATCATAAATAATGCACATAAATACCATATTTGATTGAGAATAAATCATAAAAATCAACATTTATCTCAATCAATAAACCGTAACCAGATTAACAAACGCAGTCTAATATCTTCCCGTAGAGTGGGTTATACTGAAGCTAACCCACCTGACAATTTTCACATAAAATTGGGATTAAAGATCCATGTAAGGATCTCTATTGCTAACTTCAAATTCACAGGCTCTAGAAACCACATCTGGGGGTAATTTATCAAAACTAATTAATGGCAAATAATCAGGATTATCTATGAGTTCTTTAGCTAATAAATAACCTGTAATTGTCCAAGTTTGGTATTTCCTAGCTTGTTTACCAATTAATCTTCCTTTTTTACCATCATAATATTCTGGCCATTCATCTTCACTGAGTCTAGTTTTCGCAATTTCAATGGCTTTTTCTGCTAACTGTGGTTTTTTGGTTTTCACTGCTGCTGCTGCTAACATCCACATTAAAACAGGCCAACTTCCAGCATTATGATATGACCAAGGAATATTTTTAGGATCACATCCTGTCACAACTCGATATTCTTCACCTTGTAAGGCAGGATAACAGATTTTCATGGGCATATCTGCTACTAAATCTTCCCATCTTTTTTCAATCAGAGTCATAATTGCTTGAGACTGTTCTTCCGTAGATAAATCAGAAATTACAGCCATTAAATTTCCGAGAGTGAAGAACCGAGTATCCATTTGTGATGGTCCAACATTTCCGGCAAAATAACCACCTTTTTTGGGTAGCCATTTATCTAATTCATAATAAGGCAAAGAGTCTGCATAAATATTGAAAAGATTGACAGCAGCTTTCCCGTATTCTTCACCTTTGAAACGATAAATTGCATTGAGTCGAGTAATATCTATCCAATAATGTTGACGAATATGTCCACATAATAAAGGTAAGCGGTTATCAATTGCTTCGACAATATCCTGATTACCTTGACAAATTAGGAGTTCCCGCGCTGCACGTAAAGCCGCAAAAAATAGAACTTGAATTTCTAAAGGATGTCCATAAATACCCATGCGTCTATCTATCATACACGCACCATCAGGAACTAATAGTGTTGGGTACATATCAAACCGATTTGCCAAACAAATATCCATAATTAACCTAATTCCTGTTTGGAATTCCGGTTGATAAGCAAGGGAAGGATCTTTTGTGGCAACTACATAAGCCCGTAATAAAATTAACCACCATAAACAAGAATCAACAGGTGTGACTCTGGCAATTGCGTGTTCACCGAAATCAGCTTCTAAAAATTCTTCCCCATTGGCAGAAACAACTTTGAAACTGGCTGGAATTAAGCCTCTACCGGGTTTATAGGCATCTAATGCCTTTTCTTTAGGTTGTAACTTTAATGTTTCCTCTAGGAAATTTTTAACAATGTCTGTTCTGCCTTTAATCAAAAAAATTAAAGCTGAAGAAACAAAATCTCGGACAAAACATTGGTCATAATTTAGTGCTTCTACTGATGAATCATAAGCTGCTACAGTGCCGACAGGTTGACCTTTGTAATAGAGAATTGAATTCTCTAATGCTTGCCATGCTTCATTTTCTATATTATTACTTGTCTCTAATTTGTTTAGTTGCATTACCAGACTAACTCCATTTAGATAGTAGATTTGTTGGAAGTAGATGCACCTTTAATTATTCTTTATGCCATTTTCATCATAACTTTGAAATAGCAAATATCAATCCAGTCAAAATACTAAAAATCCTTGAATATGGCATTGCTGCTAAATATAATGCAGCTTTTTTCATGAGTAAAAATACACGCCCTTATATTTGTAGAATTACCTGACCATAGTATATATACTTAATCAGAAATTGGCTATTGAGATGACGAAATATATTATTACCCTACAACTTAACAATTTATAACCTTTTTTTAGAATATGCAATATAAACAGTTAAAAAAAATAAACGCGTATAGAACTTATACACTGTAAAAATTAATCACGGTCAGGGTAAAGCAATGCTCATAGGTGTCAACTTAACGTAAAACCTATTACCCGACTGGGAATGAATTCCCAGTCTCATAGCCAAAGTTGTCTTTTGATGACTAAATATCCCAAAAATCTTCAGTCTACTTTAGTAGACTTTGGTTATTAGCTCTGAACTATAGCTTAGTCCACGTTCTGGGCGTGTGTGGAAGCCCAAGGATAGGTAGGGGCGTATTGCAATACGCCCCTACTTAAGTATTGCAATACGCCCCTACTTAAGTATTGCAATACGCCCCTACTTAAGTTGACACCAATGAAGCTCTTGCTTTACTCCTACGGACTCACTAAATTCTGTTTAATTGCTGTTGAAACTTTTGATATGCCTGATTAACTGCTTGCATGGCAGTTTTAGCACTAACAGTAGGGTTAATATCAGGGTGATACAATCTAGCTAATCTCAGATAGGCAAGTTTGACATCTTTGGGGTGAGTTTTGGGTTCTACATCTAAAATTTCCCACCATTCCCCAGTTAGGGGTGGTAAATCAGCACTGTTGTGAACTTGTCGCCAAATTTTGATAGTTCCACCTTTACCACCACTAATAAATAGTTTACCATCTGCACTAAAAACTAGGGGACAAAATCCAGAAAAATTTTCTAATAATTCCCCAGTTTGAATATGCCAAAGTTTGATAGTGCCATCTTGACTACTACTAGCAATAATTTTACCATCTGGGTGAATAGCCAGAGCAGAAATAGCTGTTAAGTGTGCCTCAAGGGTATAATTTAATTCCCCAGTATAGAGATTCCAAAATTTAATTATACCATCGGCACTGCCACTAATTAAAGTTTGATGATTGGGAGCGATTCCTAGGTCACGCTTCGCTATCGCTAATGTATTTACTGCTGCTAAATGTTGGTTAATAATATAACGAGTTTCACCAGTTTGTAAATTCCAAATTCTGATAGTTTTATCAGCACTACCACTAACAAGAGTTGTATTATCAGAACTAATAGCTATAGATAAAACTGCGTCTGTATGTCCATTTAAAGTGCGTTTAACTATTCCCGTATAGCTTCCCCAAATTCTGATAGTTTTATCCGTACTAGCACTAACGATAATATTACCATTAGGACTATAAACAACTGCATTGACAAAACCATTATGACTATAGGGAGAATTTAAATAAGAAAATGTGCGATTATATTTTTTTGTTGCTAATTGCCAACTACTGATTTTTCTATCTACACTACCACTAATTACCTGTTTTCCATCGGGACTAATAGCGACAGATAACACAGCCTCAGCTTGTCCAGAAAAAGTATATAGCAATTTTCCAGTTTGCAAATTCCATAAATTCATTTGTCTATCATCGCTACCACTAATCAAAGTATTACCATCAGGATGAATAGCTATTGCATTGACATTACCAAAATGTCCTTTTATCGTTTTTACATATTGCCAATTTTGGGGTAATTGATTAGAAATAGATAAAGTTTTTGTTTCAATTTTAGGAGAGTTACTATTTACTTTGCTCTGAAGTTGTTCCAATTCATAATCAATTTCTAAAGCTGCAAATTTTTGATTAATATCATCACCAGATAAAAATAAATCTAATTCAATAACTGCGGCGTTATAGTTGTCCATTTCTAAAACTTTTGCTTCCATGCGTTCAAAAAGCTGCATGGGAGTTTCTTGAAATTCTGAATCATCTAATAATTTAGCCACACCATAAGCAGCAAGTCCTAAAACTGCACCAATTCCCGCCATTGGTACTGTACCAATCCCAAAAGCTAAACCAATTTTAGGCGCGACAAATCCAATATTACCGATAATACCAGAAACCCCAATACCACCCGCAGCACCTATTCCTATTGCCCTAAAAGCTAATGTATCCCCTTCCGTGATTCCTTTGAAAGCACCATAAACAGCAGCACCAATAACCCCACCCGCAGCGGTTACAGAAACAGCACCTATTCCCACACCACCGAAACTTCCTGCTAGTCCAATTCCACCAATTGTAGAGGAGATACCCGCGCCTGTTAATGTTCCTGTGGTGATGAATGCTGCACCTGTTTGGGATGTTGGTTTCATGGGATTGTCAGAGTAATGAAATTTTGTTTCACGCAAAATAAGAGAGATTCATTCAGACTAGAGAGTATTACTTATTCTTTAATCAGTTCCCCCCCAAGTCCATACGGGATTACCTATTTTCATTCCTTGTTTAAGAACTATTAAGGGATAATTATTAGGATCAAAACCGCCGGCTAAATCAAGCATAAAATAAACTTTACCTTTAACAAAATGCATCCGTAAATAATTAATATTTCCAGGATATTTTTCGCCATTAATCTTGGTTATTCCCGCAGAAGCAAAGCATTTTGCATATTTTGGTTTTAATCTCCCTACCCATGTGGTGCTAAAGCTATTATTGGCGCTGATAGAAATATTATTTGCGTATTCACTCAAATTCACAGAACCGTCAGTAGCAAAACTACCTTCTTGATAAGGACGGGGAATTTCAGTCACAATAATTTTGTCTGGACAGCTTTGTTTTTGCTCGTTTTCACTATAAATTTTGAGTTCTATTTTATTTCCTCCCTTTTGCGCTTGGACGTTTAAGAAGGGGAATAGGAAAAGGAAAATAATGCTTATTCCTATGGTTAAACGCTGGGTGAAAAGCTTATACATGGCGTTCTGTATTTAATTATACTCAATATAAAATAAAAAGCACTGGACAAAACCAATGCTTAATTACGTAATTAATAAAAGTTGTTAGTAATTTAAGAACTGGATTTTTTTAACTTTTGTTTTTTCCGGCGTTTCTCTGTGGTGGCTACACCATGTTCTACTGGATAACCAGCTACAGGAATTACCTGATATTTTCTGTCTTCTTCTAAACTTTTCAGTTCTGTGTAATCAACCCAGTCAATACAATTAACGGGACAGGTATCTATTGCTTCTTGAATTATTTCTTCTGTGTCTGCATCTTGACGAATAACACGCGATCGCCCATAATCTTCTTCAATAAAAAAAGTATTTCGGGCAACATGGGCGCAATGTTTACAGCCAATACAGGTAATTTCATCAACATAAACGCCTTTTTGCCGCACCAGTCCGCCTAATTCCGGTTCTAACCCAGAACGTTCGGGGACATCTCGGAAAAAACTTCCCAGTTCTGGTTCTAACCCAGAACGGTGATATTCCTCTTCTTGTGGCGACTGCGGCAAATTAGACATTATGCACTCCAGCGTTGTACTACTAGACGAATAGAACCATCTTGATTTTGTTGTTGTTCGGCTACTTGGAAGCCAACTTTAGTAGTTTCTTTGACTACTGTTTGATAAGCATAACGTTGAGTTACTTGACGGACAAATCCATCTACAGATAGATTTTGTTGCCAATATTGTAAATCTGTAACTAATTCATATTCTTGACCATTCCATCTAAAACCGATATCATACCCGTTTTGCTGCTCAATTGTGACTTCAGCAGCATGAGTTTGACCACGATAACCGCGCACCTCACGAGGTCCAGGTTTCCAGTCTATTCCCAAGTCGGAAAGGGCATCTTTCAAGGATTCCAGATTACGGATTTGTGTCTTAATTTGGCTAAAGTGTGACATAGTGGTTTGTAATCAATGAACATTAACTAGTTGGAAAACTTACCATTCGCTGTGGGCGGTTTGTGTATTCGCTATATTCGTTTGTTGCGAGTTAGTGGCGAAAAAATCTGAGGTTGGTTCATGACTCAACACTCTTCCTAGCTGGGCTTCTATGGCTGCTGTCACTTCAGAACAAGATGCACCGATAATACCGGTGACTTTTTCTTGGACTCGACCATCTGGATAAATGATGAATTCTAATGTTTCCATAGTCAAAAAAGCCAACCTAGATAGTGTGTTTGAACTTTGCTGTTTTACCAGACTTGCTCAAAATTTAGGGGGTAGGAACTTAGATACAAACTTGCCACTTGTTTCATACTGTTCCACACTTAGGCATATATATTTCATAATTTTTACAAAATTTATTATTTACCTTAGTATTCACATCTATACAATTATAAGTTTCTCTTAACCTGATCAAATAGTCAAGGTGAAGACCAAAAATTATCAAGAATATGATTAAATAAAGCTTGTATACAAAATCCCTAGATAGGAATAAAGATCAAAAAAATCTTAAATCTATCAAAAAATCTTATCAATATCATTGACTTGAACCAAGTAATTGATTTTATACTGGTGATCAAGTATAATTGTTACTAGTGCTGCATCATGAATATTGACAACCATAACAGAAGTCAGGATTCAGGAAGAAGGAGTGAAAGTCTCCTGCTATATGTCTTGTTGGAAAAATTCATTATATATTATATGAGATTTAGAGAGTGGGCGACTAGAGTAATACTGATATTTCTGATGTTAGCTACCCTAATTTTGGCTATATTTATGGGGGGTGCGAGAAAACTACACAATCAGACGATTGCATCAACTTCAGCAGCTACAACTTGGAATCAATATCTACCAACGCAATTAAAATCATCAGTAACTACACAGCAAAAGAAGCGGAATTTAGTACCATCTCCAGTCAAGATTCATAAAATCAATCCTATCTATACAACTACTATTGCTTTTGCTAAGTATAGACCTAATTTTGCACAGGCTAAAGTTGATCCTAGCAATTATGGCGATCGCTATACCGCAGATGTGAATGGTGTCCCCTTTAATCATCAGCCCATTATTGTCCTTCATGAAACCACCAATTCCACTTCCAGCGCCATTAATTTTTTTCAAACACCTCATGATGATGAAAGTGTCCAAGCTAGTTATCACGCCATAATTACCTTAGAGGGACAGGTTATTTATTTAGTTCCCCCAGAAAAACGCGCTTTTGGGGCTGGTAATTCAGTGTTTAAAGGTGCTAACGGTGTGGAAACTGTGCAGACTAATCCTAATTTACCACCATCTGTGAATAATTTTGCTTATCATGTATCTCTCGAAACACCTCCTGATGCTTGGGGTAAAAGTGATATCAAAGAACATAGCGGTTACACAGAAGCTCAATATAATTCTTTAGCTTGGTTAATTGCTCAAAGTCAAGTTTCAGATGATAGAATTACAACCCATGAGGCTGTCGATGTGGGTAACGGCAAAGTTGATCCCTTGAGTTTTGATTTTGATAAGTTTTTCCATAAATTGCATTCTTTTCGCCAGTTGGAGACTATTAATAATGCAAAAATGTAAATAATAATAATTCATTTAAGGTCTTTTTGTTGTTGTAGGGGCGGGGTTTCCCCGCCCTCGACAGAAATAATAAACAAAAATCAATAAATAGCTCTAGCATCAAACCAGAGCTATGATCAAAGTCTAAAAATTCAGCCAATCCTACTTACTAAAGCTATAAATGTGCTGAGTCTGCAAGTTATTTTGTAAAGAAGAAGGTAATACACCATCAGAGAAAGTTTGCCTGTCTAACTGTACCTGCAAATTACTCAGCGGATCGCTACCCGTTGCAATCAGAAATTCCATTTTCTGAACATAGGGTAAAGTTGCTATTTCATCTAAAATCTGGCAGACTGCTTGTAGGTAAGGATGACCCTTTTGTTGATACCAATTGGGTTCAGCAATATTAGCTTGGTCAAAACCTAGATGCACAGTTAAAGAGGGTTGATCAAATAAAGCGATGCCCAAGGGACGGGCTTCTTCCTGTAACAATAAATGCTGGTTTTTCGATAACTGCCGTAATTTTTCTAACCGTTCATAGCGTTCAGTCACGGATTCTAGTTCATCTTGCCAATGTATTGCTACTGTGACTAGATAAGTTTGTAACAGCATATGCCCCAATTTTTTGGCCTTAGTAGCGAGGTAATAGGAATTGAAATCATTGGACTCAATTAACAGTGGTAAACGGTCTACAACGTCTAAGCCATAACCTTTAACACCAGCAATTTTCCGGGGATTATTGGTAATGAGACGAATTTTTTTGATGCCCAAATCCATGAGAATTTGCGCCCCCATGCCATAATCGCGTAAATCAGCCGGAAACCCTAACCGCTCATTTGCTTCCACTGTATCCAAGCCCATGTCTTGTAATGAGTAGGCTTTCAGTTTGTTAATTAAGCCTATACCCCGTCCTTCTTGTCGCAGGTAAACAACAACACCTTGACCGGCATTTTCAATCATTTTCAATGCGGCTTGTAACTGCATCCGACAATCGCAGCGCAAAGAACCCAAGGCATCACCGGTTAAACATTCCGAGTGCATTCGCACCATCACAGCATCGTCTTGGAAATTTGCCGGATCTCCCTTGACAATAGCAACGTGTTCTGTATTATCTAGGGTGTGGCGGTAGCCGTAAATATCAAATTGACCGAATTCGCTAGGTAGCTTAGTAACGATTTCTCGATATATTAAGCGATCATTTTGGAGACGATAACTGATTAAATCGGCAATGCTAATAATTTTTAAGTGATGATTTTTAGCATATTCCACTAATTGATGTAACCGCGCCATTGAACCATCAGGGTTTTGAATTTCGCAAATTACCCCGGCTGGATACAGTCCTGCTAGTCTGGATAAGTCAACTGCGGCTTCCGTATGTCCTGCCCGTTTGAGTACGCCTCCAGCCCTAGCCCGCAGGGGAAAAATATGACCCGGACGGCGTAATTCTTCTGGTTGTGTGGCTGGGTTAAGGGTGACTTGGATAGTGCGGGCGCGGTCTTCGGCGGAAATGCCGGTGCTAACGCCTAAATGGGGTCCAGCATCAATACTAACAGTGAAGGCGGTTTGGTTAGTATCTGTGAGTTTGCTGACCATTAATGGTAAGTCTAGTTCATCCAAGCGATCGCCTGTCATTGCCAAACAAATCAGCCCTCTGGCTTCCACAGCCATGAAGTTGATCATGTCAGGGGTGGCAAATTGAGCAGCACAAATTAAATCGCCTTCATTTTCTCGATTTTCGTCATCTACTACGACGATGACACGACCAGCTTTGAGATCGGCCAAAGCGGCATCAATAGAATCAAATTTAAAGGTTTGGGTGGTCTTAGGCTGTGACACAGAAAATTTCCAGCTATAAACGTAAAGTTTTTTAACAATTTCTTATTTTAAATTGTAGCTTGTTTGTCGGAATTAGATATTGTATGAGATAACTAAACTTTTGCTTAACAATCAATTAGTTCATATATACTATAAGTAGTTTTTACTCTCTAAGCTGTGAATTAGTACAACCAAGAAACAATGCTACTAAATTAAGCACGCTTAGAAGATATTGATGAATGTGTATAATATTTGTTTTATGGCGATAGCGAAGCGCTCCGTAGGAATCGCCTTTTTACTACTTTAAGATCAAAAATAACTGTATAAACCAGTTGTAGCCGCCGCCGTTAATGATAAGATCAAATCAATATTTGATAATTAGGAAAATTAAATGGAAGGTAAAAGATTTATTCATAAAATTAAATTAACAAACTTTCTTTCCTATGGAAGTGAGGGAGAAGAAATAGAATTGCAACCGTTAAATGTGTTAATTGGTGCTAACACATCTGGTAAATCTAATCTTATTGAAGCAATGGGAATTTTAAAAGCGACACCAACAGATTTATCAAAACCATTTCGTGAAGGTGGAGGTATTGATGAGTTTTTATGGAAAGGTACAAAAGAAATTAGTTCTACATCAAAAAGTATATATCCATTAGCAAAAATTGAGGCTATAGTAGATAACCCTGGCGTTAATCCATTATTATATGAATTAGTATTTTCTAATAATGGTTTAAGACTAGATTTGATAAATGAAGTAATAGATAATAAATATACATACCCTAGCGATGATATATCGGACATATATGATAACTTCTACTACCGTTATAACAGTGGAAAACCAGTTTTAAGACGTTATCAAGGGAAATATGCTGATATAGTACCACACTATGAAATTAATCCAGATAATCTCGTAAAAGATCAGTCAATTTTATCGCAAAGAAGAGATCCAGAATTATATCCTGAATTATATTATCTGAGTACAGAATTTTATAAAATAGGTTTATATCGTGATTGGCAAATTGGGCGATATTCAGAACCCCGCAAATCTCAACCTACTGACTTACTTCCACATCCTTTAGAAGAGGATGGAAGTAATTTAGGTCTATTTTTAAATGATTTAAAATCTAAAATAGGTAGTAGAAAAATTATTGAAAAGCTAAAAAAATTCTATAAACCAGCGGAAGAATTAGATGTAAAAATATATGGTGGTACAGTACAGATAATCATTCGTGAAGAAGGTTTAATTAAACCAATTCCTGCAACTAGGTTATCTAATGGAACATTGCGATATTTGTTTTTAATGGCTTTACTTTTAGATCCTACTCCACCACCTTTAATTTGCATTGAAGAACCAGAAATAGGTTTACATCCAGATATTTTACCAACTATTGCTGAAATGTTAATTGAAGCATCTGGGAGAACTCAATTAATTGTTACTACTCATTCTGATTCTTTGGTTTCTGCTTTGAGTCAATATCCTGAATCAGTAGTAGTTTGTGAAAGAGATGATACAGGAACTCATTTAAGGAGATTAGAACCTGATAAACTCAAAGATTGGTTAGAAAATTATACTTTAGGTGATTTATGGCGGATGGGTGAAATAGGGGGAAATAGATGGTAAAAAAGATTAGAATTTATATAGAAGGTGGTGGAGATAGCATAGGTCAGAAAACTTCACTTCGACAAGGTTTTCGTCAGTTTTTTAAAGAAGAATTAGAAAAGGAAGCAACAATCAAAATTAAATGGGATATCAATATCACTATGTGTGGTAAGAGGAGTGATGCTTTCCGTAATTTCAAAAATGCTTTAAAATCTTATCCTGATGCTTTTAATATATTGCTGGTTGATGCAGAAGCACCTGTGAAAAAAGATTCTCCTTGGGAACATTTAAAATTAAGGGATAATTGGGATAAACCAGCAGGAGTTGATGATGATAATTGCCATTTGATGGTACAAACAATGGAGGCTTGGTTTATTGCTGATATTGCAAATCTGAAAGAATTTTATGGACAAGGTTTTAAAGAAAATGGTATTCCCAAAACTGCTAATGTGGAAACTATTGCAAAAGATCATTTAGAACGTATTCTCAAAATTGCCAGTAGTAGAACTATCAAGGGTAAATATCACAAAATCAATCACGCCTCTAAACTATTAGAATTGTTAGATGTAACTAAAGTTCGTCATGCTTCTCATTATTGCGATCGCCTTTTTACCACCATAACAGAAATAATTAATCCACAAGATCAAAACTAGCTGTAAGTAGGTGAACAGAAAAATTTAAATGTATGTGCAGAAAAGTAAAATCGCCCAAAACTCTCTTCCTGTTCCCAGTTAAGAGTTCCCTGTTCCCTTGCCCCAACGACAATTTTTAACGCCAACCTACTTATATCAACCAACTATGAATAAAAGTAAATAAACTTGAAGCCATAGTGCCTAATCACCTACACCCGTTCAAATTTATGTAGTATAATATATTTTACGTATTATTTGCGATAGCGAAGCGCGACCTAGGAATCGCCTTATTTATTTCTTTAAAGATATTTTTGATTATAGATACGCTATAAGATACTCTTTGCTATACAATGCAGCGAAAGTTCAATAAAAAATTAAGTCATTAGTAATTAGCAACTAGCTAGACTACTGATGATTGATAATAGATAACTAAAAGTGGATAAGGATTTAATATCATGGGAAATTTAAGACGCGTACCAGTTGGAATTGTTGGCGCGTCAGGGTATGGTGGAGTGCAGCTAGTGCGACTGCTGATGGATCATCCTGAAGTAGAACTTGTTTATTTAGGTGGTGAAAGCAGCGCGGGTAAATCCTTTGCTGACCTTTACCCACAGTTCGGTAATATAGTAAATTTGCCCATTGAAGCAGTACAACCGGATATTATTGCTAGTCGTTGTGAAGTGGTATTTCTGTCTTTACCCAATGGACTGGCTTGCCAAATTGCTCCCCAACTTATAGAAAAAGGTTGTAAGGTACTGGATCTGAGTGCTGATTATCGCTTTGGTGATTTGAAAACTTATACAGATTGGTATGGTACAGAAAGAAGCGATCGCACCCTAGCAGCTACAGCAGTTTATGGTTTACCAGAATTGTACCGCGATCGCATTGCCGAATCAAATCTGATTGGCTGTCCCGGTTGCTATCCTACAGCCAGTTTATTGGCACTTTCCCCACTTTTAAAACAAGGTTTAATAGTTCCAGAAACAGCCATTATTGATGCCAAATCCGGCACATCTGGGGGCGGCAGACAAGCCAAAGTTAACCTGTTATTAGCCGAAGCTGATAACTCCCTGGGTGCTTATAACGTCGGTAGACACCGCCACACGCCAGAAATTGAGCAGATTTGTAGTGAATTGGCAGGTCATGACGTAAAAATCCAATTTACACCCCACCTCATCCCTATGGTGCGGGGAATTTTAGCCACTGTGTACGCCACCATGCGCGATCCCGGTTTAGTCCGTGATGACCTCATTACCATCTATAGTGCCTTTTATCGGAATTCTCCTTGGGTGAAAATCTGCAATAGTGGTACTTACCCTCAAACAAAATGGGCGTGTGGAAGTAACAATTGTTATATCGGCATCGAAGTTGACCCCCGCACAGGGCGCGTTATTGTCATGTCAGCCATTGACAACCTGATTAAAGGTCAAGCCGGACAAGCAATTCAATGTATGAACCTGATGCTAGGCTGGGATGAAACCTTGGGATTACCTAAAGTTGGGTTTTATCCTTAATTTGGTAATGGGTAATGGGTAATGGGTAATGGGTAGAAGTCTTACCAATCACCTATTACCTATTACCAATCACCTATTACCTATTTTGGTCCTAAACCAACAGTACCAGCATAGACAGCGCGATCGCCTAATTCATGCTCAATGCGGAGGAGGCGATTGTATTTAGCTACTCGTTCACTGCGACACAGAGAACCGGTTTTAATTTGACCGGCGCGAGTAGCTACAGCTAAATCAGCAATGGTTGTATCTTCAGTTTCACCGGAACGATGGCTAATTACTGAACGGAAACCGTTGCGAGTTGCTAAATCAATGGTTTCTAAAGTTTCAGTCAGAGAACCGATTTGATTCAATTTAATCAAAATCGAGTTAGCGGCTTTTTGTTCAATACCTTTTTGTAAGCGGGTGGCGTTAGTTACAAACAAATCATCGCCCACCAATTGTACTTTTGAGCCGATTTTTTGAGTTAGTAATTGCCAACTTTGCCAATCTTCCTCATGTAAACCATCTTCAATGGAAACAATGGGATATTGGTCTACCAATTGTCCTAAATAATCAATAAACTCGCTGGGTGCATGAGGTTTACCATCATAGACATATTGGCCATTTTTGTAAAATTCACTAGCAGCCACATCTAAAGCTAAAGCTACTTCTTCACCAGGTTTGTAACCAGCTTGTTTAATCGCATCTACCAGTAAATCTAAAGCCACTTGGTTAGATTCTAGATTAGGTGCAAAACCACCTTCATCACCCACACCACTCAGCAAACCTTTATCATCTAAGACTTTGCTGAGAGTGGCAAACACTTCTGCACCCCAACGCAAAGCTTCTTTAAATGAAGGAGCGCCAATAGGAACAATCATGAACTCTTGAAAATCAACGTTATTAGATGCGTGCGCTCCACCGTTAATTACATTCATTAAAGGGACTGGCAATAAATTCGCTAAAGGGCCACCCAAATAGCGATAGAGGGGAATATCTAAAGACTCAGCACCAGCCTTTGCAGCAGCCAGGGAAATGCCCAAAATTGCATTTGCACCCAAATTCGCTTTATTGGGTGAACCATCGAGGGAAATCATTAATCTGTCTAGGGCTTCTTGGTTGAGAGCATCCAAACCTAGTAATTTGGGAGCGAGTACCTCATTGATGTTCTGTACCGCCTTGAGTACGCCTTTGCCACCATAACGGCTTTTATCGCCATCACGCAATTCATGAGCCTCAAATGTGCCTGTAGAAGCCCCGCTGGGAACTTGTGCTAGTCCTACTACGCCATTAGCCAAATGGACTTCGGCTTCAACTGTTGGTTTTCCCCGTGAGTCGAGGATTTCGCGGGCGACAATGGCTTCAATAGCAGTATCTAGAAATTTGGTCATTCGTTGTTTGTCCTTGATTTTGAGTATGTCGTCAGGGTTTAACCTTTACAGTTTACTAATAACCCAATCGTTAGTTTATGTGTTTCTGGGGGAAAATCGGCTGACATTAAAGAAGATTTCCAATCGTCACGGGTGATAATGCTCGCTGAGTATGGAAGGAAACATGGAGTTTGTCTGAATCAGGATATCCAGGATTAAAGGATTAACAGGATTATTTATTGATACTTTATTTTGTCTGAATCAGGATGCTCAGGATTAAAGGATGTGCAGGATTATTTATTGATACTTTACTGATAATGACAGCAGTAATTACTAATCATATTGAAATAACTCCGGGTATATGCGGTGGTAGGGAACACCAAAAAATAAATTACCTAATTTTGTGGGATGGGCATCCTGCCCGTCCTTGATGATTAGCGGGCAAGATGCCCGCACTACAAGAAATTGAAAATCAGTCAATTGGATTTTTTGCTGAATATAATCATCTATAGGTAAAGATAAATTCAGCCTACCTTTACTTTGCTTAATTGCCATCTCCCAAACACTGGCAAAACTTATATATTTGAGATTATTGGTATCTTCAATTAATTCTCTAGCAGTTATACTAATATTTTCATTGCCTGAGAAAAACCACAAAAGTGTATGAGTATCTAATAAAACTTGCATGGTTAATCTTCAAATTCTTCTAAGGGGGCATCAAAATTATCAGCGATAGAAATGATATCTTTATCTGTACCAAATAAAGGAGGACGTTTAGATTTAGATTTCAGTGCTGTTAATTTTAATAAAGGTTGCTGGTTTTCGGTAATAATAATTTCTTCTCCATTTAATGCCAAATGGAATAATTCTGATATTTGGTTAATTGCCTGTGTAATTTCTATAGAAGACATAGTTAGTGATTTTCATGAAATTTTGTAATGATTATAGCAGTAATTATTCTAATATAAAAGCCCTGAAAGGTGAATTCTCAGGTTATTATCGTTATCGTGTGGGTGACTATCGAGTTATTTATGAGATTGACGATAATTCAAAGCTGGTAACTATTTTGTTGATTGCACATCTAAGTAGAGTTTATGAGTAGGAAATTTCAGTGAATAAGAAAAGTGATCGCTCTTTTGAAGTGAATGTGGCTAAAGAGCGATCGCTATTTGTTACATCTACGCTTGGCTTGGGTTAATGGTCGCTTTGATGACCTATTTTCTCCTGTTTTTTCCGCATCCCCCAAGCCTTAGATGCGCCCTATTGCTATTATTTGTTCTGATTATATACCCATACTGAAAATCAATTTTTCTACTAAAGAATGCCAATCTCCTGAAAATAAAGGCTCAGAAGCTAAAATGACCGAATTAACCATATTGAGAGCGTTATTCGACCAGTAAAGAGAAGGAGCGGTTGCATTAATGGCAAAACGACAAGCAACTAATTGTTGTCCATTACTAACAATAATATTAGCTAATACCTTAATTTTATATGGTTTAGCTAATTTTATTAAAGTATTTAAAGTGTTTTGTAAAGCGGATTCTAAATTACCGTCTACTAAGGCTAATTCATTGATAAATAAAGCAAAAATATGTTCTGAATCAGTTGTCCCCTCAATTTTTTGATAAATTTCATCAGTTATATAATTACGAATTGGTTTATATAAAGTTTGGCGAAAATTTTCAATAAAACCATTATGGGTAAAAAGCAAATTTCCATGGCTAAAAGGTTGACAATTACTTAAACTAGTTTCTTGCCCCGGTGTTGCACTACGAATATGGGAGAGAAAACATTTACTTTCAATATATCTAGCGAGATCAGGTAAGTTAGTATCGCTCCAAATCGGTAAAATATTTTTATAAATAAATGGTTTAGGATCTTTTTGCAAATCATACCAACCAATTCCCACGCCATCAGCATTAACAGACGTAGTAACAGTTTCTTTAGGTTTATAGCTTTGGATATATAAAGAATGTTCCGGCTGATAAATTAATTTTTCTGGTTGGATGGGAGAACCCATATAAGCTAATAATCGGCACATAAATTTGATTCACAAATAAATAATTTTACCAACCTCTCGTACCAGATTCTCCTTTAAAAGGCCCAACAATATCACGGGTAATCCAACCAGCATAAAAATCTCCTGCTTGTGGTGTAATCTTTTCCCCATCAACATAACAACCATCCATTGGTTGAGGATAGAAACCCAGATGACCTTTTAATTGCTCATAATCTGGAAAAATTTCTTCATAGTACCAGGCAACATTTAATGCAGTGCGATCGCCTACAGTCAGGTTGTAATAACTAGCCCATCCTTTCCATTCACAATAGGTTTTGCGATCGCTTTTAGTCAAATATTCCGTCTTAATATCTTGGATAGGAAGATAATAATTCGGCGGATGGCTAGTTTCTAAGGCTCTTTTAGCACAATGGGTATCAGTGATGATCTCGCCATTAAATATAATTTGGATATGTTTGGTAGTATCTTCAACTCTTGGAGGTCGAGGATAATCCCAGACAGATTCTTGTCCGGGTTGAGGGGGAATAGGTTGGGGTCTCATTAATTTGTGGAATTCTTATTTTCTAGAAATATATAACATTTTTGGGACTTTAGACCGTTTCGGCTAAACGAATCCCACTAAATTGCCATCGTGTCGCTGGGGAATAAAAATTGCGATAGCTAGAACGGATATGAGATTGAGAAGTGACACACGAACCTCCCCGTAAAACTAAGCGGTTGCACATTAATTTTCCATTGTATTCGCCTATTATCCCTGCTTCTAGGCGATAACCTGGATAGGGCTGATGGGTGCTATTTGTCCATTCCCACACATCCCCAAATAGTTGGTCAGGGGAATCGCTGCCTGTTGCTGGGGTAGGGTGCAAAATTCCAGTTTCTAATAAGTTACCCCGGACTGGAACATTCGCGCTGGCAACTTCCCATTCTGCTTCTGTTGGCAACCGTTTTCCTGCCCAGCGAGCATAGGCATCAGCTTCATAAAAGCTAACATGACAAACAGGTTCGTTTTCATTTAAGGGACGCATTCCACCTAAAGTCATTAACCACCAATTACCATCAATTTTTTCCCAATATAAGGGGGCTTGCCAATTTTGGGAACGGGCGGCTGTCCAGCCTTCTGAAAGCCAATAATCGGGATTATTATAACCTCCTGCTTGGATAAACTCTAAATATTTGCCATTGGTGACTAATCGAGAACCAAAACGATATTCTTCTAGGTAAACACGATGACGGGGTTGTTCGTTATCAAAGGCAAATCCCTGGCCATTGTTACCAATTTCATACAATTGGGCTGGATAATCTAGCCAATCTAGGGGTTTAACAATAGATGCAGCCTTGGGAATAGGTAAATTGGGATTGTAAACCGGACGCAAGGGATTATTGCCAAAGATATGCTTAATATTGGTAAAGAGAAATTCTTGATGTTGTTGTTCGTGGTTGAGTCCGAGAATAATCAGGGATTCTAATTCTGAGTTTCCGATATTCTCAGCCATTAGTGACTGCATTGCCTCATCTACATAGGCACGATAGCGATGGATTTCAGCAACAGTGGGACGGGATAAAGTTCCTCGTTGGGAAGCGGCAACTCTTTCTCCTAATGATTCGTAGTAGGAGTTCAACAAGTAATCATATTTGGGATGAAAAACCTTGTAGCCTTTGAGGTGAGGAACTAAAATAAAGACTTCAAAAAACCAAGCAGTATGGGCGAGATGCCATTTAAGGGGACTGGCATCCGGCATACTTTGAACCACATAATCTTCAATTTCTAGGGGTTGACAAATTTGTTCGCTAGTTTGGCGAACTTGTTGGTATTTATCTCCCAAAAATAAAGTTTTTGGAGGTTCTGTAGAAAAGATAGTATTTAACATAAAATTTTTAGCCATGTAAAACTTTTGTTTAATTCAGAGCGAGATTTGATATACCCAAGTTTGTAAATAAAGATCAGGTTGTCCTTGAGGTTCAGCCTGATATTTTTCACCCAGTTCGGTTAATTGCCATTTGCCTTGTGTTTCTAAGTCTGTCATTTTCTCTTTAAAATCGCTGCTTTCGTAGAAGTCAGGACGCAGGGTAAAAATAATGTATCCTGTTGGTTTAGTAACCCGAATTAGCTCATCAAAAGAACTACTGGGAGCGTGTCCATAGGTAAATACGCCACAAGCGGTAACAGCATTAAAAGCATCATTAGGAAAGTCTAAAGGTTCACCTAATATCATTTGGTGTAACTCTGTGTAAACATTTTTCTTTTGTGCTTCGGCCAGCATTCCTTGAGAAAGGTCTATTCCTATTAAATTAGAATAGCCTTCTTTGTGAAGCGATTGACCCATGATACCTGTCCCCACTCCAGCATCTAAAATTTGGGCATTTTTAGGGACATACTTAATAGTTAAATCCACGATAGGTTCGCGCTGAGGACGACCAAAGTTTTCGGTTAAATCCCGTTCGTAATCTTCAGCCCATTGGTTATAGCGTTGAGCTAATTCTTCATTATTCTGTGAACTATAGACCCATTGAATTTTATCTGACATATTAATTATTAATTATCAACTTTTAGTTAACTGATACATTTTACCTTTTGATCAAACATACTTTCAACCATTGGCACAAAAACTGATAAAGGTAAGGTATCATAGTTAGGGTCAAAAGAGATTTGATCCCACATTTTACAGAACCGAATTGTCTGCTCAAAAGCTGGATGTTTTTGAAGTTGTTCACCTTTGTTTTGATCTAATGCTACTTGATGTATGTAAGTGTCACTCTGTAATATTCCATGATATTGTACCATCCAGGCGTTTTCTGAAGATATATAGGGGCGTAATATAGCTGCTGCAAATTCGCCGTGGTTGACAGGAGCTAGAAGTTCACCGATATCATGTAGTAAAGCACAAACAATTGTTTCTTGATCACTGCCATCACGCAATGCTCTGGTTGCTGTTTGTAGTGAATGCTCTAATTGATCTACACGATAACCCATGTAATGTCCCCGCAAATCAAGAAGGGCTTCAATTATGGATTTTGCTAAACCTTTTATGTGATCTTCAAAGCAATTATCTATAATTTTCAATTCTTCTTCAGTAGCGAGATCGGCTCTAGTAAAATTGACGATTCTGTTCATTTGAATTTAACTCCAATTTACAAAAGAAGGGAACAGGGAATAGGGAACAGGGAATAGGGAACAGGGAATAGGGAACAGGGAATAGGGAATAGGGAACAGGGAATAGGGAACAGATAAGAAACTAAAGTTTCAGAGTTTAAACCTCAGTCAAAAAAAGATGTTTTTAAAAGATGCGTAGCCTGAAAAAACAGTGTCATTATTTCAATCTCATGTTTTTAAACATGAGTTTTTTCTGTTCCCTGTTGCCTGTTCCCTTTGAATTAATTATTTGATTGATGCGGATTGAAAGTTTTTCAATCCGTGAAAATAATCCCACTCAATAAATGCAACTTCTAAGTGTCTGTTTCCTGAACGAGAATCAAATTTTTTCCGTCCATGTAATAATTGGGAATTATCTATAAATAGACAATCTCCTTTTTGCAGACGATAGTAAGTTTGATAATCAGGATTATTTAAGTATTTTAAAAAGGTATAAAATGCCTCATAGAAAATCTTTGTTTTTTCAAATGGTAAGTCTATGTCAATATTTTTATGAGAGAAATAAATAGCGGTTACTTCATTTTGATTATTCAATTCTATAATAGGTCTTGTTCGACAAAATAAATAATTCCATCTAACAATTAATTGCTTAAACTTTACAGGAGTATTAGTTAATACCTGAAAATAATCAGGATGTACTTTTTTGAAATCTTCTACTAATCGAAGCCCATCAACAATGATTGAATCACCACCAGAAACATTATTTTCTACACAATATTGAATTTGAACTACAGGAGGGGCATTGAGATATGTCAAATCTGTATGAGGTGATAAGCCATGACCTGCTGATGACATTGATAGATCCGAAGCTAAATTCGATGAATTGGGTACGGGTTTTACAGTAGAGAAATTTCCGAATTTAGCCAATTCATAAATTGGCCCAATGGACAACAGTAAAGATTCTAGGTTTTCCATCGGAACATTTTGCAGTACGACAAAACCTAATTTATTAAGGAGATCACGCCACGTTTTCTGATTATCTGCACAATAGTTAGGCCATTCTATTTTCCGCGCTTCTAACCACTTTTGATCCCATGTTATCCTCTGGTTAGATAATTCAGGTTTCGGTGTTGGATCATAGGCATGATCGAGTAACCAAGAGATGGGAAATATACTTTGATGTCCAGATAATTCATCCCAATTAATTAATAGTTGATTATTCTGTAACTGCACAGAGAAAGGTTTACTATCAGGGGTAAGATATTCAACATTAGACATTTTCTGTTGAGAACTGGGATCGTAGCATTTAGGACATAAACAATGGTCCCGTAACCAAAGGTAATGAAATCGCTGCCCTTGAAGCACTAAAAATGCATCCTGAAGATCAATTATCGGGGATTTGATACTAATCATATTGTTGCACTAAAGAAAATACTTTGATAGTTTTTGAGCTAAAAGCTGAACATTTGGTTCTGTCATCATAGTGAAATGATTTCCGTTCACAATTTGGCAATCTAAAGGTTGTCCAGAAAGCTGATTCCATCCCCAAGTAGGATCTTTTGCAGTCATGGCTGCATCAGGAAGAAAATCATCTTCTGGGTGAACTTCACTAGCTCGCAAGAGGATAATTTGATTATTATAACCCGTTTTTGGCACATATTGAATCATTGCTTGTAGATTGGCTTTATAAACTCGGAACAGTCGTTTTAGTTCAGTTTCACCAAACACCAAATCTATCTTTTTGAATGCCAAGAATAGAAGGTTTATTTGTTCATCTACACTGAAAGAATCGAGATTTGATGGTAAGTCTAAGGTTTGTGCAAAGGAGCGTTCAAACATCTTCGCCAGACTGATTATATATTTACTATCATGCCAATGAATGGCATCTTTTTCCTGTTCAGCAACGGGTACTTGAATATCCATAATTGCCAACAGGGAAACCTCCTCTCCTTGATTTTGTAACTGGGTGGCAATTTCAAAAGCCACTTTACCTCCAAAGGAATGACCCCCGATAAAATAGGGTCCATGAGGCTGTATTTGCTGCATTGCTTGGATATGATGGGCGGCAATATCAGCCATGTTTGTGTAGGTTTCTATGTCTTCATCCAAACCGAGCGATCGCAGTCCATAAAATGGTTGTTCATTGCCTAGATAACGGGCTAGGGGTTCGAGTTCAAACACATTGCCTAAAATTCCAGGGAGGCAGAAAAAGGGCGGTTTAGTTCCCTGAGATTGAATTGTAACTAAGGTGGGATAATAGTTACCATTTGTATTAGATAAGGTTGAAGTTAATTCTTTTAAACCCAAAATCTCACTGGCCAGATAATCCACCAGAGTTTCTAGGGTTGGATAGTTAAATAGCAGGGTTGATGGCAAATTGCAGCCTAAATTCGTTTGTAGATAACTCCTCAATTCGATCGCCATCAAGGAGTCTAATCCCAAATCAAACAACCGTTGTCCTAACTTGATCTGCTCCGGTTTCTTCAACCCTAAAGTTTTCCCTACTACTGATCGAACATGAGAAGTTAGCACCCCTCGACGCGCTGATTTAGGTATTTTCTCTAACTCTAACTGGAATGATATTTTTGATTCGGGTTCTATAGAAACATCTGGCATTAAATATTCATAGAAAGGAGGCACTTGCTGCAAGGTATTCAGCCATTTTGCCCAATTCGTCATGGGTAACACAGCAACTTGAGTAACATCCTGTGTCATTAATGTGCCAAGCACTTGAAAACCGTCTGAATAGTCAATAAAATCAATTCCTTGAGCCGCTAATCGCATTTGTTGATCTTGGCTAAGTTTAGCTGCCATTCCCACTTCACTCCAAGCGCCCCAGTTGATAGCTAGAGTAGATAAACCTAAACTCTCACGGTAATGAGCCAGTGTATCAATGAAAGTATTGGCGGCGATATAGTTTCCTTGTCCCAATAGTCCTGTAATGGATGCAGCAGAAGAGAAACAAACAAAGAAGTCTAGGGGTAAATCTTTGGTTAAATGATGGAGATTCCAAGAACCTGCCACTTTAGAAGCCATGACCTTCTCAAATCGTTGCCAAGATTGTTGTTGGAGAGTCCCATCATCTAACACCCCCGCAGCATGAATAATGCCTCGCAGGGGTTGGTGACAAGCTGTTAATAGGTGAGCAACATCCTCTTGCTGAGAAACATCAGCTTTAACAACTAAAACCTCCGCCCCCTTTTGTGCTAACTGCTGTACCTCCTCCCTGAGATTAGGGGAAGATATGCCTTGACGACTGGCTAAAACGAGATGTTTTGCTCCCTGTTCAATCAGCCATTGAGCCGCTTTAATGCCTAAACCGCCTAAACCACCTGTAATTAAGTAACTACCCTCTCCTTGAACTAAATTTGAGGTTGAGGATGGGGATTCGGGCATAGTCAGAACAACTTTACCAATATGTTTCGCTCCTGCCATAAAGCGGAAGGCATCAATGACATTTTCCAGGGGGAATACTTTCATTGGCAAGGGTTTTAGACTACCATCGGCCAAACCGGATAGGAGTTGAGTAAATAGGGAGGGCAATAAGTCTGGTTTTTTCTGATATTCTTCTCCTAAATCAAAGGCAAAATAAGAGGCATCGGGTCGAAGTTCCTGCACTTTCTGATCGTCCCAAATATCAATTTTTCCTAGTTCTATAAACCGACCATTTTGGGCGAGTACCTCGAAACTTTTAGGGATAAATTCTTTATTAAAGCTGTTGAGAACGATATCAACCCCTTGCCCATCGGTAAGTTGCTTGATTTCTTCAGCAAAGTCCCAGGTGCGGGAGTTCATCAGATGATTAACCCCCATGGCTTTGAGAAAATCCCATTTTGACGGACTGGCTGTGCCAAAAATTTCTAGTCCTGCTCGTTGTGCCAATTGTACGGCGGCTTGACCTACTCCTCCGGCGGCAGAATGAATTAAAACGCGATCGCCCCTTTGAATCTTAGCTAATTCGTGGAGGGCATAGTAAGCGGTTAAAAAGGCGGCAGGAATGGTCGCGGCTTCTGCAAAACTGAAATTTTCGGGTTTGGGGGCAACTTGAGAGGCAGAAACGGTGACAAAACTGGCTAAACTGCCAGTGGCTAAAGCCATAACGCGATCGCCTATCTGGAAATTAACCACATTTTTGCCCACAGCCACGATTTCCCCAGCACATTCAAACCCAAAGGGAATCTCACTAGGATTTGTGATGCCGACTTCTTGTTCATAATAGTCTTGGAGCATTCCCAAGGCATTGAGAACATCTCGGAAATTTAAACCAGCAGCCCGGACTGCAATTTCTACTTCGTTGGCTTGCGGTTGACGGCGTATTAGGGGGGCTAATGCTAAATTTTCTAAAATGCCGTAGTTGTCTATTTTCAACCGCACGGGAGTCGTCGCCAGTTGGGGATTTATTTTGGTTTGAGGATTAAATTGCTTGAGCCGAGGAACATAGCGGATTCCTTGACGATAGGCGATTTGGTCTTCATAATCATCAGCAAACAATAATTCATCTAGGATTATTTCCACAGATGATATAGTTTCTGCTGCTGATGGATCTAGGTCTAAACGCAGACATCGCAGTTCGGGATATTCGAGGGAAATGGCTTGACCTAAACCCCATAAAGGACTCTGTTGCACCTGTAATGGGGCTGAACCGATCGCTCTTGAGCCTTGGGTAATTAGGCACAAGCGGGGGGCTATTCTCGCCTCTGAGAGTGCCTGAACTAGATGTAAGGAACTACCAGAACCCAGAAGTTGCGATCGCTCTAAGGCAACCAGAGAACAGTCTGACATTGGTTCAATTCCCCACAGATGCACCACTCCCTGCAATGGAAAGGGGTGATCTTTTAGTAATTGTTGAAACTGTTCAGGCTTTGCTGGATTAATTTGATAGTATTCTGCAATAAAGTTCTGTTTTGATGCTAATTTTTGATAATGGGCATCGGCAATAACCAAGGTACAGCGATGTCCTTGCTCAAAAAGATGACGGGCTAAATTCTCACCCATTCCCTGAGTATCAGCCAAAATTAACCAATAACCAGTTTTGCTTCCTTGAGTTCGGGATATCTTATCAGTTGGTTGCCAAACCACTTCATATAAGTGATTTTCTAAATTTGAGCGACGATTAAACTGGGTTTGATGAGCTTGTCGCATAGATAACCCAGAAACCCCGGCGACTAAATTACCCTCGTCGTCGAAGAGATTGACTTCCACCTTTAAGGTTTCGCTTTCAGGAGTTTTTCCCTCCACAAGTCTTACATAACTCCACAAATGACGACTCGGCGGATGATCAACCCGTAACTGGTCTAAAATGACAGGTAAATAAGTCCCTTTTGGTAAAATCTCCCCTAAAATATGCAGACTGGCATCGAGAATTGCGGGATGTAATTGATATTTCTCCCAGTCTTGCCAAACCATTTCAGGGACTCGAATCCGACCAAGTATCGCCCCCTCACCTTTCCAGAGTTGTTCTACCCCTTGAAAACTTGCTCCAAAGTCAATATGCTGCGATCGCCTTCCTTGATAAAATGTTTCGCCAGATATCTGTTCACTACATTGTTGTTGCCAAGTTGCTAACTCAAATTTCCAGGGTTGAGAGTCTACTTTCTTAGATAGCAAAATTTGACCGCAAACATGGCGGATCCAAGTTATTTTTTGAGTTTTTTCCGTGGTCGAAACGAGACTAAAAATCTCAAATCCATAGATATTTGTCCCTTTAGGCTTCAATACCAATTGTAGGCTGTTGAGTTCTTCTTTCTCTGCCGACAGAACTAGCGGCTGTTCAATAAATACTTCTTCTAAGATGAGATTTTTCCCTGGGAACGCCTTTTTCCCGGCAGCTAAGGCCATTTCTAAATAAGCTGTTAAAGGAACAATGGCCTGATCAAAAATCCGATGATCAGCCAAATAGGTCAAATTGGACAAATGTTGACTGATTTCTCCTGAGAAACGAATTTCCTCAGTTCCAGCTAACTGCAACTGTTGACCGAGTAAGGGATGGCTGTCAGTGGTGATGGATGAAGTATAACCCTCAATTTTCTTAGGTTCGAGCCAATGGCGTTGTCGTTCAAAAGGATAGGTCGGTAAATGTTCTCGACGACGGGGGTAATCTTGATCAAAACCTAACCAGTTAACCGCAATACCTTGCAAATAGAGTTGGGACAAACTGCTTAAGAGTTGTTGCCAGTCATCTTGAGGCGATTTTAAACTCGGCAACCATAACCCCTCATGGTCGGGTAAACATTGACGACCCATCCCCAATAAAACAGGTTTGGGACCAATTTCTAGCCAAATATCTATATTCTGCTCCTGCAAACTCTCCATCCCCTCAGCAAATCGTACAGGTTGGTAAATATGACGACACCAATAATCAGCCGTCGTCACTTCTGTGCTGGCGATTTGACCTGTAACATTGGAAACTAAGGGAATTTTAGGGACAGAAAAGCTGATTTCTTGGGCAATGCGTTTAAAATCTGCCAGTATCGGCTTCATTAACGGTGAGTGGAAAGCATGGGAAACAGTTAATGGCTTAATTTTGATTCCCTTCCCTTCTAAGTCATCACAGATCAGCTTAATGATCTCACTTTTACCAGAAATGACCACACTTTCGGAGGTATTAATCGCAGCTAGGGAAACCGATTCAGAGTAGGGGGCAACTATTGGGCGAATTTCCTCCTCAGCAGCCAATAATGCCACCATTTTTCCGTCTTGGGGCAAAGTCTGCATCAACCTTCCCCTTTCGGCGATCAATTTCAATCCATCTTCCAGACTGAAAACTCCTGCCACACAAGCGGCTACATATTCCCCTACACTATGACCAATTACAAAATCAGGTTCAATGCCCCAAGATTTCCACAACTCAAACAAAGCATATTCTAGGGCAAATAAAGCAGGTTGAGTGTACGCAGTTTCATGGATTAACTCATCCCCCGTTGACTCCTGAAAATTCTGCCCGGAATGGGGATATAACACCTCAATTAACGGTTTTTTCAGGTAGGAGCGCAGAATTTCGTCACAGTGATCAAGGGTTTGGCGAAATGTTGGCTGAGTTTTGTAGAGTTGGTATCCCATTCCTAGATATTGAGAACCTTGACCAGTGAAAAGAAAAGCAATTTTTGAGGATTGGTCTTGACTTTTAACCACATTTGTGGAAATTTGCTCAAAATCTGCCAATTGTTCCCGTAAATGTCCTTTAGATTCAGCTAAAACTGTCAAACGATGGTCAAAGTGCTTGCGTCCGGTATTGGCAGTAAAACAAATATCAGCTAAAAGTGTCTCTCTATCTGCATCCAAATAACCGAGATAACGCTGTGTCAATTCTCGCAAAGCCGATGGTGTTTTCGCGGATAGGGTCAAAATCTGACAATAACGCTCATTTAATGCCTCCTTGGTTTTTAGGGGTGCTTCTTCTAACACTAAATGAACATTTGTTCCCCCCATTCCAAATGAACTTACCCCTGCACGACGAGGACGCTCTTTCGTTTTCCAGGGGGATAGTTGGGTATTAACGAAAAAGGGACTATTTTCAAAATCAATGTGGGGATTTGGCTTTTTAAAGTGCAGACTAGCAGGAATTTGTTGATATTTCAGGGCTAATACGGTTTTAATCAGTCCAGCAATGCCGGCTGCATTAGCTAGATGTCCTATATTTGTTTTCACAGATCCAATGGCACAATAACCATTTCCTGGGCTGGTTTCTCGAAATGCTTGGGTTAATCCAGCAATTTCAATGGGATCTCCTAAATTAGTTCCCGTACCGTGGGTTTCTATATAATCAATGGTGCTGGCATCAACTCCTGCTTTTGCTAATGCTTGGGATACAACTGATGCTTGAGCTTCCAGATTGGGTGCAGCATAACTTACTTTCTGCCAACCATCATTATTAACGGATGAACCTTTAATTACTGCATAGATATGATCATGATCAGCGATCGCATCAGCCAATCTTTTTAAAACAACAATTCCCGCACCATTCCCAAATACTGCACCTTCCGCATCAGCATCAAAGGCTTTACAATGACCGTCTGGGGAAAATATGCCATTGTTTTGGGCTATATATCCTGTTTTTTGAGGAACTCGAATTGATACTCCTCCCGCTAAAGCCAGTTCACATTCTCCCCTGAGTAAGCTATTAATTGCTTGATGAACTGCCACCAGAGAGGTAGAGCAAGCCGTTTGAATATTAATACTCGGACCTGTAAGATTAAGTTTATAAGAAACCCTTGTCGGTAAAAAGTCTTTTTCCTGTCCCATCGTTAGCTGCACATCAGCCATAGTTTCCAGAAAGGAACGATTATAGGCATTAATGTGGGGATAGACATTATTAATAAAATAAGTATTCATCCCTGCACCCCCATAGACTGCAACGCATCCTGGATAACTCTGGGGATTATAACCAGCATCTTCTAAAGCTTCCCAAGCACATTCTAAAAAGATTCGCTGTTGCGGATCGAGAATTTCGGCTTCTTTTGGGCTATAGCCGAAGAAATCAGCGTCAAAATACTCAATATCATCTAAAATCCCCCCAGCTTTCACATAATTAGGGTGATTGAGCCAATCAGGATTATTCGGGTTCAATTCTGGATTATCAAAAAAGTCAATAGATTCGATGCCATGACAAAGATTATCCCAAAATATTTGCATATTTTTCGCCCCTGGAAAACGCCCCGCCATACCGATAATAGCAATTGATTCTGTGGGAATTGGTGCTAGTTTTTGTTGATATTTATTAGGGGATTTTTCAGTTTTATCTTGTTCTAAATATTCCGTTAAACTGCTAATAGTTGGATATTGAAATAGTTTGACAACGGGAATATCAAGATTTAGTCTTTGTTTAAGTTGCCGATTCAATTGAATTAGGAGTAAAGAATTGCCTCCTAATTCAAAAAAGTTATCTTGAGTCCCAACTATTTCTAACTGTAATAAATCTTGCCAAATTTCTGCAATCTTTTTTTCTAGTTCCTTAGTCGCCAAAACTAATGTTGTCTTTAATTCTGGTCGTTTCTTTTCTGGTTTAGGTAAGGCTTGGCGATTTATTTTTCCATTGGCATTTAAGGGCATTTTTTCCAACGTCACCCAAGTTGTCGGTATCATATATTCGGGTAAACGAGATTTTAAATACTCTCTTAGTTTGGGTTCTAATTGTCTAGCAATCTTGCTATGTAAAGGATTATTTGTATATTCTTGATAGGATAGATTCTGGATTTTTCCATGCTGTTGTAAATTGGTCTTACCTCCAATATTCTTGGGTTTAAAAGTAAGATGATAACAAGCTTTCAATTCAGACCAATGAATGATGATTTTTCCATCAACTTCTATCCCCAAATTCCACCAGTCTTCAGGTTCAATTCCCTTAACTTCTATTGATTCTATTTTTTTCCTTAATTCTTGGACATTTTCGATACTTTTATCTGTGATTAAATCTAACAAATAAATTTCTTTTATTAACCGAGGATTGGGAATATTTTTGATTTCTATAACTTCGTTTTTGTTGTCTAAAATTAGCTTTTTAACTGATTGAAAATCTAAACTATTTTGTTGCCAGTCTAAGCAATAAGTTGGATTAAGAATCACATTATTTTGATTAACGTGCAAAAATACATCATAACGAAACTTACTTAATTCATTATGATAACGACCTCGTTTTAACTGTATTTCGACACAACTAATCTTAGGTAAACATTCCTGTAAAGCTAAGAAGAAATCAGGAGAAATAACTAAATCTTCCTCATTTCTGATTCTAGTTTGAATTCGTTGACGTAGCTGTTCTATTGATAAATTATCATCAGCTTGATGTAATTGTACCGAAGTATGGAAAACCTCTAATAAATCTCGATTACGGATATCCCCAACAAAAACAAAACCCGAATCCGAAATAACATTTACTGCTTTCTCCAAAACCTCAAATAAATAATCTCCGCTAGGAAAATGTTGGGTAACGGAATTAATTACTACTCCATCAAAAGAATGATTTTCAATTCCACTGAAATTACTCGCTTCTCTTTGAGACAATTTAACCTGATTTTGATCACATTTTATAG
This sequence comes from Dolichospermum sp. ST_sed8, assembly GCA_028658405.1. Classification (GTDB taxonomy): domain Bacteria; phylum Cyanobacteriota; class Cyanobacteriia; order Cyanobacteriales; family Nostocaceae; genus Dolichospermum. The sequence goes on from JAKOGY010000007.1 coordinate 29,496, forward strand.
CATTAAGATGACGATCAATATAATCTAAAGCTTCCTGAGAAATATCCGTTCCTAAATATAAATCACAAACAGGTCCGATCCTAAACAGTAACATACCTGTACCGCAACCTAATTCTAAAACACGCTGAGGATTTTGACTTAAGATGCGATCGCTTGTTTGTTTCACCCAATCTTGCATTTCCGCTTCAGGAATCGCTTTTCCGTCATAACTATTATTCCAACCGATTAAATTTAAAGTAGGATCACCAACGTCATTCGACTGACTATAAATAGCATTATCAACTTCTTGCCATTGTGCAACTTGTTCTTTTTGTACTTCTTCATCTATGTCATTCTTAGGAACAACATAAGCGACCAAACGTTTATCTCCTAAATCTTCAGTTAAGGCAATAATCGCTACTTGATTTACTTGGGGATGTTGACTTAAAACAGCTTCAATTTCCCCTAATTCCAGACGAAAACCTCGAATTTTAACTTGATTATCCACCCGATCTATAAATTCAATATTGCCATCAGGTAAATACTTCGCCAAATCTCCCGTTTTATAGATAAACTCTTGAGTCTTATTTTGACTCCCTACAAAAGGATTTACAATAAACTTTTCTCTCGTTAATTCAGGACGATGCAAATACCCCTTAGTAATTCCCAAACCACCGATACAAATTTCGCCAATACTCCCCATCGAAACTGGCTTGAAATCAGAATCTAAAATATATATTTGACTATTACTTATAGCACGACCAATGGGAACTTTAGCATAAGAATCTTCAGATTGACATTGATAAACTGTACTCCATACAGTTGCTTCAGTAGGACCATATTCATTATAAAGAGATGTATTACTAAGATTATTATAATGAAGAGTAACTAAATCTAGAGGACAAACTTCCCCCGCAACAATAACAACCTGTAAACTAGCCAGTTTATGGGAATCATCTTGAGTTAATAACAATTTCCACAAAGAAGGCAAACATAACAAATGAGAGATATTATGCTGACTAATTAAATCAATTATATCTAATGGATTTGTTTGAAAATTAGACAATGGTAACAATAATTTCCCACCAACACACAATGTCCAAAAAATCCCAGCAACTGAACTATCAAAACCAAATGAAGATAACAATAAATAACTATTTAACGATTCTTGATAATAATTAATTCTAGCTTGAGTAGAATGGATTAGATTACCATGAGTTACCATAACTCCTTTAGGTTTACCTGTAGAACCTGATGTGTATATAATATAAGCCAGGGTTTCCGAGGTGGTAATATTAACTATATTTTCAGTTTTTTGACATTCAATATTTTTCCAGTCTGTATCTAAACAAATTATTTCCCCATCATATTCCAAAAAATTATCAACTAGCTTTTTTTGAGTTAACAAAATCTTGATTCTTGAATCCCCTATCATATATGATAAACGTTCCAAGGGATAGCTTGGATCTAATGGCACATAAGCACCACTCGCTTTAAGAATACCTAATATTCCCACTATCATTTCCAAAGACCGTTCCACGCAAATTCCCACCAAAAATTCAGCTTTTGTTGTTTGATATATCGAATAAACCTTCCTTTGTTCTGATCGTAAATAATCTGCTAATTGATTAGCTTTTTGATCAAGTTCTTGATAAGTTAATTGGTCTTGTCCAAAAACTACTGCTATTGCTTCTGGTGTTTTTGCGACCTGTTTTTCAAATAACTGATGAATGCTACTAATGTGTGACACAGTATGATTACCTTTTATACTCAACAAAACATAATTTCCTCAAACCAATGAACACATTAGAGAAAGAATTCTAATTACTTTACTCCAAAACGATGGCAGGACACAACAAGAAATTTCTAAATTTTTAGGTTGTTCCCCTAAAAGTTACTGTCGTGTAAGTAAGCTTAACGGGTGACAAGGCGGTTGAAGATGAGATGTGGCAATAATTTGAGAAAATAAGGGGGTAAAAAAATAGGGATAAGGAAGCCCCCAAAGCAAAAAATGTTACCACAATCATATCAAACAATTTTCCGCAAGCATTTGAGTGAACAGCAGTATTTGACACTAAAAATCTTGTTGCTATTAATACAGGCTTATAGTTACTTATACTTGCTATAATTATGATTTAGTATGCCTTATAAATTAGTAGTAAGTAATACTACATCAATATACTTAGTAGTTAGTCACAATTACTTCTGGTATTTTCCCTCTTTTATGAGTTTGAGAATTTATAACTACCAAATTTTCCCCATATTCAAAACAAACCCAGGTAAAACAGGATCACAATTAACAGTGTCAGGATTTTCTAAACATTCCTCTATTTGTCCAGGACGATAAATATAAACTCGGCGATTTTTGCGGTCAATTAATAAACCTAATTGTATTTCTGGTTCTTGCATATATTCTTGCATTTTCTCTTTTAAAGGCTGCAAATTATCAGAAGATGATCTTAATTCAATCACAAAATCAGGACAAATAGGAGCAAACTTTTCTTGTTGTGCTGATGTAAGTTTATTCCACCTTGATAATTTTATCCAAGAAGCATCAGGAGAACGTTTTGCACCTGTAGAAAGTGTAAATCCTGTGCTTGATGAAAATGCTATTCCTGTTCCATCTTCATCTGTCCAATTCATTAATTGTTGGATGATTCTACCTTCTCTATTTCCTGTTTCTGAACCTGCGGGTGACATAATTGATATATCTCCAAATTGATTTCTCTCAATGCGTAAATCACGATTTAGTTGACAAAATTCAAAAAACTGATCATCTGTCATTGATGATGGCATTTGTAACATTAAGGGAGATGAAAGCATAATGATTTCCTTCCATTTATTTGGTTTACCAAATTTTACTCATATTCAAAACAAACCCAGGTAAAACAGGATCACAATTAACAGTATCAGGATTTTCCAAACATTCCTCTATTTGTCCAGGACGATAAATATAAACTCGGCGATTTTTGCGGTCAATTAATAAACCTAATTTTATTTCTGGTTCTTGCATATATTCCTGCATTTTCTCTTTTAAAGGCTGCAAATTATCAGAAAATGACCTTAATTCAATCACAAAATCAGGACAAATAGGAGCAAACTTTTTTTGTTGTGCTGATATAAGTTTATTCCATCTTGCTAACTTTATCCAGGAAGCATCAGGAGAGCGTATTGCACCTGTGGAAAGTGTAAATCCCGCACTGGAGGAAAAGCCAATTCCTGTACCATTTTCATCTGACCAAACTGCTAACTGTCCAATAATATGAAATTCTCGATTTCCTGTTTCTGAACCCGCAGGTGACATAATTGATATATCTCCAAATTGATTTCTCTCAATGCGTAAATCACGGTTTTCTTGACAGAAATCAAAAAACTGATCATCTGTCATTGATGATGGCATTTGTAATATTAAGGGAGATGAAAGCATAATAATTTCCTTGGATTGATTTTGTTTACCAAATTTTCCCCATATTCAAAACAAACCCAGTTAAAACAGGTTCACAATTAACAGTGTCAGGATTTTCCAAACATTCTTCTGGTTGTCCAGGACGATAAACATAAACTCGACGATTTTTGCGATCAATTAATAAACCTAATTGTATGCCTGGTTCTTGCATATATTCCTGCATTTTATCTTTTAAAGGCTGCAAATTATCAGAAGCTGACCTTAACTCGATGACAAAATCAGGACAAATAGGAGCAAACTTTTTTTGTTGCTTTGGTGTGAGTTGATTCCATCTTGATAACTTTATCCAGGAAGCATCAGGAGAACGTTTCGCACCTGTAGAAAGTGTAAATCCTGTGCTAGAGTCAAAGCAAATACCTGTGTTATCTTTTTCTGACCACACATATAACTGTCCAGCTAAGTTAAAATTACGATTTCCTGTTTCTGAACCTGCGGGTGACATAATTGATATATCTCCAAATTGATTTCTCTCAATGCGTAATTCCCGGTTTTCTTGACAGAATTCAAAAAAATGTTCATCTGTCATTAGCATTGATGAGGGAAAATGTAATATCAAAGGTGATGAAATCATGGTTATTTCCTCCATCTGAAATTAGAATCAATTTTATCACAAACTATAGCTGAAGTTAGTTAATATAGAATTACCAACGATTGAGCAATCATCAGCAGAATTAAACGCAGCCTTCGAGAAAATTCCCTATCAGAGATAAAATATAGAAATTGAATCAAGGATAAATAAATATGCGATTATTACACACCATGCTACGGGTAGGTAACTTAGAAGAGTCTTTGAAATTTTACTGTGAAGTTCTGGAAATGAAGTTACTTCGACGGAAAGATTACCCAACGGGAGAATTTACCCTGGCTTTTGTCGGTTATGGAGAAGAAAGTGATCACTCAGTTTTAGAACTCACCCACAACTGGGGCGTAGAAAAGTATGATTTAGGTAATGCCTATGGTCATATCGCTTTGGGTGTGGATGATATTTACGCTACCTGTGAGACTATTAAACAACTGGGTGGTAAAGTAGTTCGAGAACCGGGACCAATGAAACATGGTTCAACCGTAATAGCTTTCGTGGAAGATCCAGATGGTTATAAAGTTGAATTGATTCAATTGAAAACTCCAGAATAGTTGAGGGTAGAGGGTAGGAAGAGAACTTCTTTACCCATTACCCAATTCCCCCCCTAAACTTAAATTACAAGTCTAAAATCTAAAATTTTACAAATGCAGCCTACAGATCCTGATAAATTTACTGATACAGCCTGGGAAGCGGTAACAAAATCCCAAGACGTGGTTCGTGCTTATAAACAACAACAGTTAGAAGTTGAACATTTAATCCTCGCTCTTTTAGAAGAACCTACCAGCCTAGCTACAGCCATTCTCACCCGTGCGGGAGTTGATTCTGTCCGGTTCAAACAACAACTAGAGGCTTTTACCCAACGTCAACCCAAGGTTGGTAAAAGTGATCAACTTTACCTGGGGCGGAATTTAGATTTACTCTTAGATAAAGCCGATGAAATTAGAACCAAAATGAGAGAAGAGGAGATTTCAGAAGGGCATATAATTTTAGCGTTTGGTAATGATGAACGGGTTGGTAGAAGGTTATTCAAAAGCTTGAATATAGATATTGCTCAGGTAGAACTTGGGGTTAAATCTGTTCGCGCTACTCCTCAAATCAAAGCATCACAAAAAGCAGAAGCGGATGTGCAAGAGGAAGCTTTAAAAAGATTTGGACGAGATTTGACAGAACAAGCAAAAGCAGGAAAATTAGATCCAGTTATTGGGAGAGATGATGAAATTCGCCGAGTAATTCAGGTTTTGTCTCGACGTAGCAAAAATAACCCTGTTTTAATTGGTGAGCCGGGAGTTGGGAAAACTGCGATCGCTGAGGCATTAGCACAAAGAATGGTAAATGGTGATGTTCCTGAGTCTTTGAAGAATCGCCAATTAATCTCTTTAGATATCGGTAGCCTGATTGCTGGCGCAAAATATAGAGGTGAATTTGAAGACCGTTTAAAAAATGTCCTCCGTGAAGTTACGGAATCGAATGGGCAAGTAGTCCTCTTTATTGATGAACTACATACTGTTGTTGGGGCTGGTTCCAATCAACAAGGTTCAATGGATGCGGGTAACTTACTCAAACCAATGTTAGCGCGAGGTGAATTGCGTTGTATTGGTGCAACTACCTTAGATGAATATCGCAAATTTATTGAAAAAGATGCGGCTCTTGAAAGAAGATTTCAACAAGTATATGTAGATCAACCAACTGTAGAAAATACAATTTCGATTTTGCGAGGTTTAAAAGAACGTTATGAAGTACATCATAATGTGAAAATTTCTGATTCCGCTTTAGTTGCTGCGGCAACCTTATCAGCGCGTTATATTGCTGATAGGTTTCTACCAGACAAAGCGATAGACTTGGTAGACGAAGCCGCAGCGAAATTAAAAATGGAGATTACATCTAAACCTGCGGAATTAGAAACTATTGACAGGCGTTTGATGCAGTTAGAAATGGAAAAGCTGTCATTATCTGGAGAAGAACAGAGTATTTCTCCAACCAAAGAACGATTAGAACGGATTCAGGCAGAAATTGCCAGTTTAACAGTTAAACAGCAAATATTTAATGAACAATGGCAAGGGGAAAAGCAGATTTTAGAATCTATTAGCAGTTTAAATAAAGAAGAAGACGCACTGCGGGTACAAATTGAACAAGCAGAACGGGACTATGATTTAAACAAAGCTGCTCAACTCAAGTTTGGTAAATTAGAGGGAGTGCAGAGAGAACGAGAAGTTAAAGAAGCGCAACTATTACAAATGCAAAGCCAAGGTTCTACCCTGCTGCGCGAGCAAGTCACAGAAGCCGATATTGCCGAAATCGTGGCTAAATGGACAGGAATCCCCGTAAATCGGCTTTTGGCATCAGAACGGCAGAAATTACTACAACTAGAAAGTCATTTACATGAACGGGTAATTGGTCAAGAAGAAGCCGTTTCTGCCGTCTCTGCCGCGATTCGTCGCGCCCGTGCAGGGATGAAAGACCCCTCTCGACCTATTGGTTCATTCTTGTTTATGGGACCAACTGGCGTAGGTAAAACCGAACTCGCTCGCGCCTTAGCTCAGTTTCTCTTTGATTCTGATGATGCTTTGGTGCGTTTGGATATGTCCGAATATATGGAGAAACATTCTGTTTCCCGTCTTGTCGGTGCGCCTCCCGGATATGTGGGTTATGAAGAAGGGGGACAACTTTCGGAAGCCATTCGCAGACATCCTTACTCGGTTGTGCTTTTAGATGAAGTGGAAAAAGCTCACCCTGATGTATTTAATATTTTGCTGCAAGTCTTAGATGATGGTAGAGTTACTGATTCTCAAGGTAGAGCCGTAGATTTCCGAAATACCGTCATAGTAATGACTAGCAACATCGGCAGTGAACATATTTTGGATGTAGCTGGTGATGATTCCAAGTATGATTTGATGCGAAATAGAGTTATGGAAGGTTTGCGAAGTCACTTCCGTCCCGAATTTCTGAACCGCATTGATGATTTGATTCTTTTCCACACTCTTAACCGTTCAGAAATGGGACATATTATCCGTATTCAACTGAAACGGGTGGAAAATCTCCTCAAAGAACAGAAAATCTCTTTCGAGATATCTCAAGCCGCTTGTGAACATCTTGTGGAAGCTGGCTATGATCCTGTTTACGGCGCACGTCCATTAAAACGGTCTATTCAGCGAGAGGTAGAAAATCCTCTGGCTACCAAGTTACTGGAAAATACTTTTGTTTCTGGTGATACTATTATCATTGATAAAGTTGAAACTGGGTTAAGTTTTAGTAAAAAACCTTAAATGAATTGTTAATAATCAAATAGGAGTTTTACATGGAATTGATTTCTTCATTAGGAATTACAAGTTCGCAATATCTTTCCAAGGAGAGATTTATTAGTTATCATCATCAGTCACGGTTATTGTTTTCATTAGGTAACGAAGTTAAAAATGTCCTAGAAATTGGGATTTTTAATTCCTTATTCACAGAAATACTCAGACAAAGTAACTATAACGTAACCACTGCTGACATTGATCCCAACCTGAAACCAGATATAATTTTGAATTTGACGGAGGATTTTACATTACCAAAAGATAAGTTTGATGCAATTGTTCTATTTCAGGTACTAGAACATTTTCCTTATCAAAAATCAGAATTAGCATTGCAAAAACTCGCCACATTCACTAAGAAATATTTAGTGATTTCTATTCCCAATACTACTCACTATCTGTCATTACAAATCAAAACTTCCTTTTTATTGAAAGCCAGAAATTTACTTTTTAAAATACCACTATTTTGGAGTACAACTCCACTTTGTGATGAACACTATTGGGAAATGGGATTGAAAGGATATCCTAAAAAGAGGATTTTAGAATCTGTTGCTAAAGCTGGTTTGAGTGTGAAGGAAGAATATATTGATCCTACTTTTCCATATCACTACTTTTTGATTTTAGAGAAAAATAAATAACAAGTTCTTCCCAGATTAATTACCAGTATCTCGTTCCCAGTCTCTGACTGGGAATGCTATCATTAAGGCTAGTGCCTCTGCTGTTATGGAAGTCGGAGACTTCTAGAATTCATTCCTATACAGAGTATGGGAACGAGAAATAAGGACATTAAGCAATATTAAAATTAGTGAGTAGAAAAATTATGCCAAGAGCAAATATTATTAATCCAGATCAGTCTTATACTTTTGCTGATTATTTTAAACTTAACTTTGCCCCACAAGATATTCTGGCTTATTTTGGTGTTTCTATGCAACGTCGCTCTTTAAAATTGCCTCACTCTCATCATACTCTTGATCGTTTACATGATTTAAAAACACGCATTGAAGAAAGTTTACCTCGTTTGACTTTAACTAGTGAAATAGCACGACGAGAATTTCTTATTGCTCCCGTCTTAACGGATATATTACATTATACTCAAGCTACTCTTAATGTTGAATATCCTATTGTTGTTAACAATCAATTAAAAGGTTCTCTAGATTATTTATTGCAGAATGATCAAGTTTTTCTGGTCATTGAAGCTAAAAATGAAGACTTAGAAAAAGGCTTTTTACAATTGTCTATTGAATTAATTGCTCTTGACCAATGGATTGAATCAACAGAAAATATCTTACACGGTGCAGTTTCTACGGGTAATATCTGGCAGTTTGGACAATTTGATCGTCAGTCTCGTATAGTGACACAAGACCTTGATTTATATCGTGTTCCAGCGGATTTGGCGGATCTTTTGCTAGTTTTAATGAAAATTCTGCAATCTTAGAGGGTGTTTATTTCTGTTCCTTTAACCAATTTTCCAAATCTGTAACTTCTGAAAAGTCTAATAATGCTTCTCCTAAATTCTCTAGTTGTTCCACAGATAAAGATTTAATTCGTTCAATTAATGATGCTTCAACCTCACTAAATCGGCGATTAATGAGACGCATAACTAGACGTTCTTCTCCTTCTTGTAGTCCTTGCTGTAGTCCTTGCTGTAGTCCTTCTTGTATAGCTTGTTCTCTATCTTGTTGGTAATATGGGGTTAAACGCATAATCAACTCCTTATCTTCTGGGTCTGAACTGTTATTAATATTTAAAGTTTTTTGGAGGTTGTAAACTAATCCTATGGTAACTTTTTGGAAAGGATAGTTACTTGGTAATGTTTTTAATTCATCAATTGCTTGTTTTTGGACTGTTTCTCGTCCCAATAGTCTTAACCAGAGGGTTTCAGGAGTACGTGGCAATTGATGAATGACGACAATTGCTGTATTCAAGTAATCTGCTAAAAAGTATATTCCTGCTGGCCAATGGCTGTTTTCTGTCGCTCTAAATCCCAATAATAGGGTTTGTGAAGCTGTGGGTGTAAGAATCCATAACTTTGTTGCTTCTATTAAAGCTTTAGGATTTTTGTTACGTTTGGCTTCTCGTTGTGATGCACCTCTTACTTCTAATAATTTTAACAGACAATCACAGATTTCTTCTTTGGAGGCTGGATTGCGATAGGGTTCAAAGATAGCGGGTGTTGTTATTAGTTTACCTAACAATCCTAATATTTCGATGTCGGCTGTTTTTGGGTTTGTAGGCGAAAACAATACATCTATTTCTCTGATTTCTCCAGCTAGATTACTGGGTGCTTCGACTGTTCCAAAAGGTGTGAGTAGTTCCTCTAAATAGTCTTTGGCAAATTGGTCATGGATAAAACGGGTCATTCAATTTTGGATTTTAGATTGATTCCACAGATAGTATAAATTGAGTAGACGGAAGAAAACCTAACATTTTCGGATTCTTGTTGAATGCCCTTTATCGTTTAACCTATTACAGCGATTTTCAATCATATAAGGTACATCTTAGCCCCCTCATCGCTTGCGGGGAGGGGTTTGATGACAATTTGCTATAATTTACAAGATAGTTCTTCCTTATCAATTTTATGATAACAGATTTTAAATCATTTGTCAAGTATTTTGTTCTCTTATTTTGGCGACGCGATTGAAGTTGCTAACCATCTGATTCAACCAAATTGATGACCTCTCGTACTTTAGACATCTTGTAGAAATTAAATATGCGTAGTCTGAAACCCTTGTAGGGACAATTCATGAATTGTCTCTACATTCTTTTTCACCAGATGTCTTTTCATCATAAATTTAAATCCTCACAGATGGTAGTGTAATCCGAATCATAATCAGCAGGTATTCTTGACCCCAAAAGCGATAAAATCACGGGAAATTGATTTTCACAAATTATCTAAAGCAAATAAAACCGACGGATAAATATGTTAGAACAAGGCAACATCAGTATTCATACTGATAATATTTTCCCAATTATCAAGAAGTCTCTCTACTCAGATCATCAAATCTTCTTGCGGGAACTGGTATCCAACGCGGTAGACGCTATTCAAAAGTTAAACATGGTATCCCGCGCTGGGGAATACAATGGTGAAATTGGCGAATCAGAAATTACAATTAGTATTGATAAGGACAATAAAACCCTTTCCATTACTGATAATGGCATTGGTATGACAGCAGAGGAAGTAAAAAAATATATTAACCAAGTTGCTTTCTCTAGTGCTGAAGAATTTATTAATAAGTATGAAGGTAAGGCAGATCAACCTATTATCGGTCATTTCGGTTTGGGTTTTTACTCCTCCTTTATGGTGGCAAAACAAGTAGAAATTGATACTTTATCTTACCAAGAAGGCGCACAAGCTGTCCGTTGGAGTTGTGATGGTTCGCCTAAATTTATCTTAGATGAATCTCCTCGTACCAGTCGTGGAACTACGATTATCCTCACTTTAGAAGGGGAAGAAGAAGAGTTTTTAGAACCAGCACGAATTAAGAATCTTGTCAAGACTTATTGCGATTTCATGTCAGTTCCCATTAAGATGGATGGGGAAGTTTTAAATAAACAAAAAGCTGCATGGCGTGAATCTCCCCATAATCTCAAAGAAGAAGATTATTTAGAGTTTTATCGCTACTTATATCCTTTCCAAGAAGAACCCCTGTTATGGGTGCATTTGAATACAGATTATCCCTTTGTGATTAATGGGATTTTGTATTTTCCCAAAATGCGTCCTGATGTAGATGTTACCAAAGGACAAATTAAGTTATTCTGCAATCAGGTGTTTGTCAGTGATAACTGTGAGGAAATTATTCCCCAGTTTTTAATGCCCATGCGGGGGGTAATTGATAGCACTGATATACCTTTGAACGTTTCTCGAAGTGCATTACAAGGCGATCGCACTATTAAGAGAATTGGCGATTATATTGCCAAAAAAGTCGGCGATAGACTTAAAGAATTATACCGCGATAACCGCGAACAATACGTAACTGCTTGGAAAGACTTGGGAACATTTGTCAAATTTGGCGTTCTCAATGATGACAAATTCAAAAAACAAGTTGAAGATATCATCATCTTCCGCAGCACAGCCAAATTAGAAGCCCCAGCAGCCGAAACCGCAGCCGTTGAAGTCCAATCTGCCGAAGGTGACGCGTGGCAAGATGTTACGCCCACTAGTGCTACTAGCATCCCCTATACCACCCTCAAAGAATACCTAGAACGTAACAAAGAACGTCACGAAAATAAGGTATTTTACAGCACTGATGCAGCTAGTCAAGCCACTTATATTGAACTCCACAAAAATCAAGGTTTGGAAGTCCTATTTATGGACTCCTTCATTGATACCCACTTCATTAACTTCCTAGAACAAGAATATCGGGATGTGAAGTTTACACGGGTAGACTCTGACCTTGACAATACCCTCCTCGATGACAAAACTAGCGAAATTGTTGACCCCACCACCAACAAGACCAAAGGAGAAGTCATTAAAGAACTATTTGAGAAAGCCCTCAACAAGCCAAAACTCAGCATCCGCACTGAATCCTTGAAATCAGATGACCCTCAAGGAACACCACCTGCAATGGTATTATTACCTGAGTTTCTGCGCCGGATGCGGGAAATGAGTGCCATGATGCAGCAGCAAAACGTTGAATTTCCTGAAGATCATATTTTACTGATCAATACTGCTCATCCCTTAATTCAAAACCTGGTTAATCTCAGTCAGGGTAGTATTATCCAAGGCAATGGTGAATCAACATCTAGTCAGCTAGTTAATATGATGTGTCAGCACGTTTATGATTTGGCGCTGATCTCTCAAAAGGGATTTGATGCAGACGGAATGAAATCTTTTGTAGAACGTTCCAATGATGTACTCACTAAGCTAACAGAACAAGTCAGCAAATAAAAATCACTCTTTATCATCTTAGATCAAAGAATGTAGAGACGTTCCATGGAACGTCTCTACATTAAAATCTGTCCCCAATCACCAATCCCTGTCAATCTAGCCTTTGAGCAGATATAATAGGAAGGTTGTCTTTAAATAACACTCTAGGAGATATTTATTATGTCCCGTCGTTGTCAATTAACTGGTAAAAAAGCTAATAATGCTTGTTCCGTCTCCCACTCCAACCGTCACACCAACCGTCTACAACACGTTAATCTGCAAAGCAAGCGGATTTGGTGGGCTGCTGGGAACCGTTGGGTAAAATTGAAACTTTCTACCAAAGCCATCAAAACCTTAGAATTCAAAGGTTTAGACGCAATGGCAAAAGAAGCAGGAATCAACCTCAATCATTACTAAATAGTAGGGAATAGGGAACAGGGAATAGGGAATAGGGAACAGGGGGAAGAAAAGACCTTTGATATTGATTATTATACTTTTTTCTTCCTGACTGGGCGCAGGTCTTGACTGGGCGCTCACTGGGCGCAGGCCCTGCGCCCCTACTGACTCCTTTTATTAAATATTATTTAACTTAATTACACCCTGATCAAAAACGCGGTTATTAGTACCAATTCCATTTACTTCCATTCTATCTGCATAGACATTGTAAGCTGCAAAACTCAAATCACTGGTTGAATATTCTGTCCATTGAGAACGGCCAACAGGACGATTACCAGCGCCAGCACCACAGATTAAATAGGTAGTGCCATTAATAGCGCGAGTCCGTTCATAATTATGTTCATGACCATTGATATAAAGTTGGACATTGTATTTTTCAAACAAAGGAGTAAAGGTTTTAATAAAACTTGCATTACTCCCATATTGACCAGATGAATAAATGGGATGATGACCAAATACAACTTTCCAAGGTGCTTTACTCATACTTAATTCCTTCTCTAACCAAATTAACTGATTCTTCCAATCAGCATTACCATTAGTATCTAAAGCAAAAAACTGGACTTTATTTTGAGTAAAGGTGTAATAACGTCCCTGCATATTCAAGCCAGGATATTTAAGTTGATTAACGCCATTATCAGTGCGAATATCATGATTACCTAAACAAGCATGAAACTTGACACCATTTTTTAATAAAGGTTGATAGGGACGTTCAAAAACGTCATTAATTTTCTCAATTTCGCCATTATTATAGATATTATCACCAGCTAAAACTACTAAATTGTAGGGATTTTGCTGATGATAAAAATTCATAGCATTAGCTACACCATATTGGCCTTTTGTCCCAGTTCCTGTATCAGCAACGGAGACAAAACGCAATAATAAATCTTTTTTAACTGGGTTAGCTGCTGTTGCAGTTTCTATGAGAGAATTTGTATTTGATAATTTCCCACTCAGAAATCCAGTTGCTATGGTACTGATTCCACCTAAAAGTAAAAATTGACGGCGTTTAATATTCATCTTTTAATTTTGAATTGTTAAGTATTTTTGATTCGCTAATCTGGGTAAAAGTTCCATGTCACCAGACAAACGCAGAAAACCAATAAATGAACCCCCGTCTACACTCTATCAAAAAAATCAACCAATTTGGAAAAGGACATTTATCCAAATTTTGCGGGGAACGATTGGTGTTTTAGAAACTACAGTAGTCAAACTAGAGACAGAAATACCTGGTGATAATCAGAACAAAACTAATTTTTTATCGCGTTGGGATGGATTTTTAAGGACATTCCGCTTATTTTTACCATCAAATATATCTAACAATGTGTCAGATACGGTTTTGACAGGAATTTTTGCAGTAATTTTTGTGGTGACAATAGGGATAACTACATTTATGTTTATTCCTAAATCTGCTGAAGTGGCAACTGTTCCCCCATTAGAAGAAGTTATTCCACCAATTCCAGTTATAGAACCAGAACCCATTCCCACTCCAGTTATAGAACCAGAACCCATTCCCACTCCAGTTGTAGAAGCAGAACCCATTCCCACTCCAGTTGTAGAAGCAGAACCCACTCCAACTCCAGTTGTAGAATTAACACCAGAACAAACTTTATTAGCAGCAATTGAAAATCAGTTTTCAGACATTAGTATTGCTGTTAAGAATACGAAAGACAAAAATATTGTTTCTCAACTGATAAAACCTATCAATGCTAATTTTCGTACTAGCGATTTAACTTTAAAAATTAATGATATTTGGGATAAATTGGAAAAATCGCAACAAGATAAACTAGCTGCGGAAATATTACAACGTTCTCAAGAACTTAATTTTATCCATTTAGAAGTTGTTGATTTTCAAGAGAAATTAATTGCTCGTAGTCCAGTGGTGGGTAATAAAATGATTATCTTAAAACGGTAATATTCGAGATATAGGCTTAAATCTGTGGTTAGCACGTAGGGTGCGTTAGCATCAGCGTAACGCACCGTTGATTGAGTTTAAGGTGCGTTACGGCTATGCCTAAGGCACCCTACAAATATTTTAATTTTTCAGCCTCTCGGAAATTAACTTAATTCTAATAAACCTTGATAACCTGTAACAATACGATTACCATCTTTGAGAATATGGACTTCAATTTGATCACTAGCCCAAGTAATTTTATCTGCAAATTCTGGGTTAAAGATATTGACGTTTTGATTACTAGAAGAAACGGGAGAATCAGGAGAATTAATTGCTAGAGATTTGACAAAAGGACCATCAATCAAAATATCTAATTCTGCTAATAATTCTTTTGCACCTGGAGGTGCAGAATTAGATTGTAATTGCTGGAGTGTAAAACCAGTAAAAGACATGACATTTAATCCCGCTGCTTTTAACTTTTTAGCTAAAATTGTTAATGCGGGTGCTTGCCAAAATGGTTCACCACCGGAAAAAGTTACACCCGTATTCAGGGGATTTTTGAGAATACTTTCCGCTAGGGTATCAATAGCAACTAAATCATTAATCTCAAATGCCCAAGAGTCGGGATTAAAGCAACCAGAACACTCGCGGTTACAACCTTGCACCCAAACAACGGCGCGACAACCGGGTCCATTAACTTCTGATTGGTCAACATAACCCATAATATTAAGATAGCCGGGGGGGATATCAGCGAGTCCTAGTGATGGGTTCATGGGTCTGGTTTCCATCTCTTGTCAACTCCTTTTTAACTTTTCCTATTACTTGTTAATATAGCGAGACTATTGAAAGGTGTGGAGAAAGAAAATATAAGCTTTTTTAAAATTTTGGCTATTTTGTGTAATTAACCTTAGAACATTTTGTACCTGGTAAACCCAAATACGTATATTAAGTATAATCTTAACCTGAATAAGAAATATTCATAAGATGTCGTTCTGCACCTGCACCTAAAACCCAGCGAATAGTTGTAAAAAACGGATGCCAATTGTCTGTACCATCACCAAAATATTCTGCTGCAATTTCTTCTTCTAGATCATTTATATCAATTGTCTCATCATCAAGTTCTTTATTGATTTCGTCAATTACAACTAATCGTTGATCTTTCAATCGTTGAACATTAAGTTCTAGGTTATTAATAGTAAATTGAACATTTTCTATAGGAATACCAGACTTTTCACAAGCGTCTTCATCAGGTCTAATTTCACCATCTTTACTACTGAATTTAAATAGACGTAATGTTGGTAAATTGAGAGGATTTAATAATCGACCATCAGGGATGAACCCATGCTTTGCTGCACCACAGCAAGGAAAATTATTCGGAGGTCGTGAGTTTCTTATACTATCATCTTCACCAGGAATTTCTACGTTTTGCAGTCCACCTTGACAGATAGCCATCATATTTAGCCAATCTAGATCATGATTTTTCTCTGAAGTTGATGTGTGACAGGGTATAAAGTGTTCAACTGATCTATCTCTTTCATGTAGATTTATTTCGCAATAAGCACAAAGTCCTTTTTGATCAGATACTAAAGTATCACGAATTGCATTTAAAATTTCTTTATTCCTTTTTAAATTCTTCCATCGTTTAAATTGAGAAGAAAATCGCTCTCTATAGTTTTTCAGTTTCTCTGGTTCTGGGGATTTAAGAACGTTTTTCACACTGCATTCCTCCGTTCTAAGCGGCGGATTTGCATATCTGCTCTAGTCATATCTGGATCATAAGATTCCCAATCTTGTAATTCTTTTCTAAGGCGTTTTGCTTCCTCTAATTGACCATTATCAATTGCTTCAAAAAGCTGTGTCAATGTTCTTGATTCTTCTGTATCTGGTCTTAAATCACTCAATCCTAAAACATATCTGACAATATCTGAACTTTTCATTCCCCTGGTAGGTGATGGACATTCCTTAATTTGATAATCTTCTAATATCTTCACCTGATTTTGTTTAACTGTTGTTACAACTTCAGGACTGTGAGTAGTGGCGATAATTTGAGTGTTGGGAAATACCTTTTTTAAATCAGGAATAATCTTTTGTTGCCAAGTTGGATGTAAATGCAAATCTAACTCATCAATCATCAAAATTGCTTCTGCTGCTAACGGGTTTTCCATGTGTGGGTTTGCTTGAGCTAAACGCCGTGCAAAATCCATTACTAACGCTAACATATGGCGATAACCTGCACTTAATTGACTGAGTAAAAATTCTCTTTTTTCTCCTGTTTCCATTTCCCACTCAACCATTAAATTGGCAGATACAATCTGCGAGAAATAAACATGAGTATTTGGTGCAATAATACTAGAAATAGCATTTCGTACTCGCTTTAAATCAGGAAGTTCAAGATTAATATTTCCCTTTTCTTTTGCCTCTCTCAATTCTTGAAACTCACGCACAAAAAACCAATTAGCCATATCTGTGAAACTACTTGTTGCATCAAGGGCATGATTTAGTGAAGTAAACCTATTAAGAGACTGAGGTGAAACATTTTTAACATAGGCAATATCGTTTAAATGGCGATTGCCTTTATAATAAGCTAGGACAGAAAATTCATCTATTCTATAGCGCATTGCAGAATAAAGCTGCTTTGTTCCTTCTTGTGAAATAGACGAAGATGAGACACTTACTTTTATCCTTTCGTCGTCATTGTCAGCAGGTGGTTTTTTGTAAACAATTGTCCAATCTGGAAAACCTGTAGCTGATACAGTGAACTCTGCCTGATTTCCTCGTTCATTATCCTTTTTTTGGGCTGGCAAATCTCTTTGCAAAACAGGTGAAGCTTCTCGATATTTTTTGCCTGCAATTTGTTGAATTTGAACCACATAAGGATACATTGCCGCAGCAATACCATCCAATAACGCACTTTTACCTGATCCATTATTGCCAACAAAAATATTGATATCGGGATCTAAATTAACTTCCAAATGCTCGAAGCACCGGAAGTCTTTAATAATAACTTTTTGAATGTGCATTGATTTATTTTACCTACTTAATCTTTTTCCAAAATTGTCCCTTTTAGATTTGCTCCCTGAAAATTTGTACCTCTAATAGTCGCACCTTGCAAATTTGCTCCTGCTAAATTCGCACCTTTCAAATTTGCCCAACTTAAATCAGCATTTGTTAAATTGGCTTCTGTCAAATTAGCTTTAGATAAAAATGCGTTTCCTAAATGAGCTTTACTTAAATTAGCTTTATGTAAATTGGCTTGATAAAGTTGAGCAGTCATTAATTCGGCTTCATATAAATTCGCTTCACTCAAATTAGCAGTAATTAAATTAGCTGCCATTAAAGTTGCAAAACTGAGATTACTGCGAATAAGTTGGGCTGCTGCTAAATCCGCATCTTTTAAATTAGCATTTTGAAAATCTGTACCAATTAAATTTGCATCGTTAATCACAGCATTTTCCAGATTTGCATCACTAAAATCAGCACCAATAAAGTTTCCAAAACTTAAATTGGCTTGTGTCAAGATTGCACCACTCAAATTAGCAATGCTCAAGTTAGCTTTACTCAAGTTAGCTTCAATTAATTTAGCTTGATAAAAAATAGCATTACTAAGATTAGCATGACTAAAATTAGTTCGCACTAATAAAGCGTGAGCTAAATTGACTTTATTCAAATTTACTTCTTGGAGATTTGCCCCTCGGAGGTTTTCTCCTAGTAGATTTGCACCGCTAAGATCAATTTCAATTTGGGGATTTTTCTTTCTCCATTCTATCCAAATAACCGCACCTGCTCGCAATAAATTAAGATGTTGTTGGTTTGCCATTTTTTGCTCCTTTATTCGTTCCGCTTACCTTGAGGATTTTCTCTTCCTGGTGAATTTTCAATTGCGGCTAAAGCTCCCGCTGCTCCTGCTAAAATATCTTGTTCTGCTCCACCTAAATAAAGTCGGCCAAAACTACCGACAGCTTGAACTTCGAGAATATTAATTTGCGCGGCTTTTTCCGCTTCATTGGCTGCTAATGCAGCATAAGCCGCTGGTTCAACTTCTAATACATAAAGGGTTTGTCCTGCTAATAGGAGTTGTCCCCGACGACTACGATTAATTAGTTGGGTTTGGTAAGCATCAATATTGCGGATAACTTGGCTAGAAATTACCCGCGGTTTGAGACATTCCTCTTTTTTCACACCTAAAAAGGCCAAAATAGCATCTCCAGCGGCTCGTGTTTCCCCTTGAGAGCCAGAATGTATTTCTAAAAGTCCGTATAACCGTTCTACTACTTGCACTCCAGGACGGACAGAAGCGGATTTCAGAGCTACATCCGTAATTCTGTTGATTTCGATACCAGGGGAAATTTCAATCCATAGGGATGTGTCCCCCGGTAATGGTAAGAACCCCTGGGCTACTGTTCCCATGTATGCGGCGTGTTGAGGTTGCAGATTGTCTAGAAATACGAAGCTGCGTAATTCTATACCCAAGGTCTTAATTCTCCAATAAACGTTAATTAACCCTAGCGATTAGAAATCGCAGAACCATACAAACGAAGTCAACATACGCTGACTCAAAGAAAACGTAGTATTTCCAACCCACGCAGGTGGGTTTTGTCTGTGTAGCTGTGACTTCCAGTTGCCTAGTGCAATATATGAGTTTACCGTGAAAGTGGTCAGTTATCAATTATCAATTAATTACTGCATCTATTATTACAAGTTTAATTTTCCGAAATATAGTTTTTATTACAGCTTTAAAAAAGAATAATAGCGAGAATGGGTGGCAGAAGAAATGATTGTTTATTTATTTACTCTCAGACATAATGGTAGCTATCTCAGAGAATATTCAGAACCGATTAACTATACAAACTGTAGAAATTGCCCCTAACACCACCGCGATTCGTTCTCTTGATTGGGATCGAGATCGTTTTGATATTGAATTTGGTTTACAAAATGGTACAACCTATAATTCATATTTAATTAGAGGTGAACAAACAGTTTTAATTGATACTTCTCACCAGAAGTTTCGTGACCTGTATTTAGAGACTCTCAAGGGTTTAGTTAATCCTAAGACTATTGATTATATAATTGTTAGCCATACTGAACCTGATCATAGTGGCTTGGTAGAAGATGTTTTACAGTTAGCTCCACGAGCCACAGTTTTAGCTTCCAAAGTAGCTTTGCAATTTTTAGAAGGTTTGGTACATGAACCTTTTTCTAAGCGAATTGTCAAAAGTGGCGATCGCATAAAAATTGGTAAAGAACATGAAATGGAATTTGTCAGTGCGCCAAATTTACACTGGCCTGATACTATTTTCAGTTTTGATCGCAAAACCCAAATCCTCTACACTTGTGATGCGTTCGGAATGCACTTCTGTGATGATCGCACTTTCGACGAAGACTTAGAAGCAATTGAAGCTGATTTTCGCTTTTATTATGATTGTTTAATGGGTCCAAATGCTCGTTCTTTGCTGAATGCAATGAAGAGAATGGGTGAACTTGGCGAAATTAAAATTATTGCCAATGGACATGGACCATTACTGCATCATAATTTAGATATCCTCAGAGAATGTTATCACAATTGGAGTCAAAAACAAGCGAAAACAGAAACTACTGTAGGTTTGTTTTATGTCTCTGGTTATGGACATAGTGATAAATTAGGACACGCAATTGGTGATGGTTTGCAAAAAGCTGGTATCGGTGTAGAAGTATTGGATCTTAACACCGCAGACAGTCAAGAAATTCAAGAATTAGCTGGGAGAGCATCTGGTTTAATTGTGGGGATGCCTTCGACAAGTGCAATTAAAGCTCAAGCTGCTATTAGTTCCTTATTAGCTGTTGCTAAAAATAAACAAGTAGTTGGTTTATTTGAATCCTATGGTGGAGATGATGAACCTATTGATACTCTCAGACGCAAATTTATTGATTTAGGTATTAAGGAAGCTTTCCCGGCTATTCGCATTAAGGATACTCCCACAGATTTCACCTATCAACAATTTGTAGAAGCTGGAAATGGCTTAGGACAATTATTAGTCCGAGAACGCAATATTAAACAAATCAAATCTCTCGACGTGAACATGGAAAAAGCGTTGGGAAGAATTAGTAATGGTTTGTATATTGTCACTGCAAAAAAAGGTGATATTAGCGGTGCAATGATCGCTTCTTGGGTAACACAAGCCAGTTTACAGCCTTTAGGTTTTACCATTGCTGTAGCTAAAGATCGCGCTCTTGATAATTTATTACAAGTAGGCGATCGCTTTGTTCTTAATGTATTAGAAGAAGGCAACTATCAAGACCTAAAAAAGCATTTTCTCAAACGTTTAAATCCTGGTGCTGATAGATTTGCAGACGTAAAAAACCAAACTGCTAAAAATGGTTCACCCATTCTCACCGATGCACTCGCATACATGGAATGTGAAGTAATTAATAGTATGGAATGTAGTGATCACTGGATTTTATATTGCTTAGTTGAAGAAGGAAAAGTTTCCAAACCCGATGGAATTACCGCAGTTCGTCATCGCAAAGTCGGAAATTACTATTAATTGGTAATTGGTAATTGGTAATTGGTAATTGGTAATTGGTAATTGGTAATTACCCCCTTATCTATCTGTTCCCTATTCCCTATTACCCATTACCCATTACCCATTACCTATTCCCTAATTGTTAACTAACCATCTTTGATAATTACTATGACACTTCCAGATTCATTTTCTAACGTTGTTGAATCCGCTAAGAATTGGGTTTCTCAAGTGTTTTCACCGCAACAAGTAGCCATGAGTGATTCTCGTCCACGGGATGTACAAATTCTACCTATTGCTACTAACACTAAAGTATTAAGATCACGGAGTAAATCACGTCTAAGATTTGAAATTGAATATGCACTGGAACGGGGAACCACATCCAATTGCTATTTAATAGAATCTGATAAAACTGCATTAATAGATCCTCCAGCGGAAGGATTTACAGAAATTTACACAGAAGCATTGCAGAAAACGATCAATGTTGAAAAGTTAGATTATGTGATTTTGGGACATTTTAATCCCAATCGGATTCCTACCTTAAAAGCAATTTTAGCAATTGCACCACAAATTACCTTTGTTTGTTCTCTTCCCGCTGCTAATAATTTACGTGCAGCTTTTACAGATCAAGATATCAAAGTTTTAGTCATGCGGGGGAAAGAAACCCTAGATTTAGGTAAAGGTCATGTTTTGAAATTCTTACCTACTCCTAGTCCTCGCTGGCCAGAAGCACTTTGTACTTATGACCAAAAAACCCAAATTCTCTTTACAGATAAACTGTTCGGCGCTCATCTTTGTGGGGAAGAAGTATTTGATGATCATTGGGAAACCTTCAAAGAAGACCAACGTTATTACTTTAATTGTCTCATGGCTCCCCATGCAACTCACGTGGAATCAGCTTTGGAGAAAATCTCTGATTTACAGGTGAGAATGTATGCTGTCGGTCATGGACCATTAGTCCGCACCAGTTTAATTGAACTCACAAAATCCTATAGTGAGTGGAGTCGCGCTCAAAAAGATCGAGAAATATCTGTAGCACTACTCTACGCTTCAGCTTATGGCAATACTGCAACTTTAGCACAAGCAATGGCGTTAGGATTAACCAAAGGTGGCGTTGCGGTTAGATCTGTCAACTGTGAATTTGCGACCGCTGACGAAATCCGTGCCAGCTTAGAACAAGCAGATGGTTTTATAATTGGGACTCCTACCATTGGCGGTCACGCACCTACGCCTATTCATACCGCTTTAGGTATTGTTCTCTCTATAGGTGATAATACCAAACCTGTGGGAGTATTTGGTTCTTACGGTTGGAGTGGTGAAGCTTTAGACTTGGTAGAATGTAAACTCCGAGATGCTGGATATCGTTTTGGTTTTGATACCTTGAAGGTGAAGTTTAAACCAGATGATGTCACCCTCAAATATTGCGAAGAAGTCGGTACAGATTTTGCTCAAAGTTTAAGAAAGGCAAAAAAAGTGCGTGTTCCTCAGCAAGCTTCAACTCCTACAGAACAAGCTGTCGGCCGGATTATTGGTTCTGTTTGTGTGATTAGTGCCAAACAGGGAGAATTTTCTACAGGAATGATGGGGACTTGGGTATCTCAAGCTACTTTTAATCCACCGGGAATTACTGTAGCGATCGCTAAAGATCGAGCAGTTGAATCTCTATTATATCCTGGTGGAAAATTTGTCTTGAATGTCCTCGCTGAAGGTGTTCACGTGGAATATATGAAACATTTCCGCAAGAGTTTCCAACCCGGAGAAGATAGATTTGCTAACTTCCCAAAAGCAGAAGCAGACAATGGTTGTACAGTTTTAACCGAAGCTTGTGCATATCTAGAATGTTTAGTCCAGCAGCGGCTAGAATGTGGCGATCATTGGGTGATATATGCAACTGTAGATAATGGTAAATTACTCAAGCCTGATGCTATAACTGCTATTAACCACCGGAAAACAGGTTCATACTATTAAACATCTGGATCTAAAGGATGTAGAGACGTTCCATGGAACGTCTCTACAAAAGAACGTCTCTACAAAAGAACGTGCCAGTACCTTCAAACTCTTGTTCGCGGTGCAGACGTTGGAATACTCCAAAGAGATTATCGGCATACTGCATATCAAAGCCTGACCCATTATCTCTGATAAAGTACACTCCTTCATTATCCATAATTTCATAACCGACTTGAATATAAGCAACAGGTTGATAACTGGTATATTTGATGGCATTTGATAATAGGTTAATCCAGACTTGTGTGAGTAGGGAAAGATCACCTTGACAAATTGGTAATTCAGCGATCGCAAATTCAATTTCTCGTCCAGATTGTTCTGAACTTAAATCACTCAGTACCTGTTGAATTAACTCATTGAGAAAAATTGGCTGTTTGACCGAAATGACGGGACACAAGCCCCGTCCTTCTAGGACGGCTTTTCTTGATT
>JAKOGY010000080.1 GCA_028658405.1 Dolichospermum sp. ST_sed8
TCAGGTTTTCAACGTTAGGGGCTAAAGTATAGTTGACGCTACTTGATTGAACATTATCTGTACCTCCTCCCACATTTTCGGTAATGATATCAGTTGCGGTGTCAACAATGTAAATATCATCGCCCGTTCCACCAACCAACGTATCAACACCGTCTCCACCGCTAAGGGTGTTATTGACCGAATTTCCAGTAATGACGTTATTGAGGACGTTTCCTGTACCGTTAATGCTGGCTATTCCCGTTAAAATCAGGTTTTCAACGTTAACCAAAGCTGGAAGAGTCAAGGTAATACTTGATTGAATCGTATCTGTTCCCTCTCCCACGTTTTCGATAATGATATCAGTTGCGGTATTAACAAAATAAACATCATTACCCGTTCCACCAACCAGCGTATCAACACCGTCGCCACCGTTAAGGGTGTTATTTCCAGAGTTACCAGTAATGGTATTATTGCCAGTATTTCCAGTACCGCTAATATTCGCTATTCCAGTCAGAGTCAAGGTTTCAACGTTAGGGGCTAAAGTATAGTTGACGCTACTTGATTGAACATTATCTGTTCCTTCTCCCACATTTTCGATAATGATATCCGTTGCACTGTCAACAACATAAACATCATTGCCCGTTCCACCAACCAGCGTATCAACACCGTCGCCACCATTGAGGGTATCATTCCCAGCACCCCCGGTAAGAGAATTGTTGCCACTGTTGCCGATAATAACGTTATTGCCACCGTTTCCTGTCCCGCTAATGGCTGTTGTAGCTGTGAGGGTAAGGTTTTCAATATTTGCAAGGGTAGCAATACTCAAGGTGACACTTGATTCAATGGTATCTGTGCCAGCATTGGCATTTTCAGTAACGATATCCGTTGCACTGTCAACAATGTAAATATCATCGCCAGTTCCCCCAATCATCGTATCATTCCCGGTACCGCCATCAAGAGTATTATTTGCAGTATTGCCAGTAATGACATTATTACCACCGTTTCCTGTACCGCTAATGGCTGTAGTACCTGTGAGAGTCAGGTTTTCCACATTGACAAAGGCAGCAATACTAAAGGTGACACTAGATTGAACTGTATCTGTTCCTTCTGCCACATTTTCAGTAATGGTGTCGGTTGTAGTGTCAACAACGTAAACATCATTGCCCGTTCCCCCAACTAGAGTATCAACTCCTGCTCCACCGTTAAGGGTATCGTTTCCAGCCCCACCAATTAAAGTATTGTTGCCACTGTTGCCAGTGATGACATTATTGCCACCGTTACCTGTGCCATTAATGGCTGTAGTACCTGTGAGAGTCAGGTTTTCAATATTGCCAAGGGCAGCAATAGTAAAGGTAACACTTGATTGAATGGTATCTGTGCCAGCGGTGGCATTTTCAGTAATGACATCAGTGGTACTATCGACAACGTAGGTATCATTGCCAGTTCCACCAATTAGGGTATCATTCCCAGCACCGCCATTGAGGATGTTATTGCCATTGTTGCCAGTAATGAGGTTATTGCTGGCGTTTCCTGTACCGTCGATATTGTCTCTACCTGTGAGAGTCAGCCTTTCGATGTTGGGGAGGGTAGCGAGGGAGAAGGGAAGGGTACTGTAAACCGTGTCTGTACCTTCGTTGGCATTTTCGGTAATAGTCTCAGTGGTGCTATCAATTAAATAACTATCATCTCCCGTTCCACCTCTGAGAATATCGTTACCGACACCACCATAGAGGAAATCGTTACCGGCTTCACCATTGAGGGTATCGTTACCTGTACCACCTTGGAGGAGGTCATTATCAGCACCGCCATTAATAATGTCATCTCCACCTAAACCGTTAATTTTGTCTTTGCTGGCTGTACCGTTGAGGGTTTCGTTGTCTGCTGTACCGTTGGTGGTTTGGTCGGTATGACTGAGGAAAAAAGTTTGATTTGTGACGGCGTTTGTACCATCTGTCAAATTGAATTGGAAGAAGTCTTGAATACTACTACTAGTACCGGGTTGATAGATTAACTTGCCACTGTCAATATCAGCTTGGGTAAATGTATCCCCAACTTTTAAGGGGGTGACGGTGGAGAGAATGGGATTAGTTGTAATGGTTGCACCGGAAATTGTACCGTTGTTGGCATTGGTGGTTAAATCGGTGGCGGTATTTGCTGTGATGTTGTTAAAGTTCCAGTAACCTGCTAATCCTGTTTCAGTGCCGGTTAATGTTTTGTTGTAATTAGCCTGGATTTCCGTTTGGGTGCGGGCAACAGTCCAAATGCGAACATCGTCAATTTGTCCAGCAAAGGAACCATAATTATAATAATTGTCATTACCAATCTCAACCGCCAAGTTACTTTGTCTTGGTGTACCAACAAAATCAACACTGCTGTCTAATTGTCCATTGATATATAAACTGAGTTTTGTTCCATCATAAGTTGCAGCAACATGAGTTAATTGACCTGGGATAAGTGAGGCTTGACTTGCACCTATTTCTCTCCGACTACCATTACTATCGTTGAAGGCAAAATAAAGGCGACTTTCACCCGGTCGAATATATAGAGCATAATCCAAATCACCAGTGTAAACACTACCTTTGGCAATAATTGATTCCCAATTTCCTGTAATTCGAGTTTGATTAACCAAAGCTTCCAGGGTGAAAGTGTTCAAACTTAAAGATGCACTATTGGGAATTTCGACAAAATTATCAACCCCATTAAAATATAAGGCTTTGTCACTGCCTGAAGTGAAACCTAAAACGCCTTTATCGGGTAAATCGGTGACGGTGTAGATAATTTTTGCAGGGGTAAGTTGTTCAGTCGGTGTACCTGTTTGGTTAACATGAGTTGCACCAATAATATTACCATTATTGCCATTAATGGTTTTATCTAATGCAGTGGTGCCACTCGGTTCATTAAAGTTCCAGTAACCGGCTAATCCTGCTTCATTACCAACTAGTTGTTGATTGTAATTAGCCTGAATTTGGGCTTGGGTACGGGCAACATTCCAAATGCGAACATCGTCAATTTGTCCAGCAAAGGGAGAGTTAGCATTAAGTTCTCGACCAATTTTAACCGGGAAGTTATTTTGAAATGGCGTACCAACAAAATCAACGGTACTATCTAATTGTCCATTGATATATAAACTGAGTTTTGTGCCATCATAAGTGGCAGCAACATGAGTTAATTGATTGAGGGTAAGTGAGGCTTGACTTGCATCTATTGCTCTCCAACTACCATTACTATCCTTGAAGGCAAAATGAAGGCGACTTTCACCTGGTCTAATAAATAGACCATAATTGCGATCCTCGGTATTATTATCATTTTCTTTTGCAATAATTGTCTGCCAATTACCTTTAATTTGAGTTTGATTAACCCAAGCTTCAAGTGTGAATTTTGTCAAACTTAAAGATGCACTATTGGGAATTTCGACAGAATTATCAACCCCATTAAAAGCCAAGGCAAAATTCCCTGTTAATGTGTTAACAACACTAACATTAGTAACATTCAATTCTGTGTTGTCAATGACTACAGGAATTGCTTGATTAAGAACAACACCTTGATTAATGTCATTATCCTGAATTGTTAATTTTGCCGTGGTTTGTGTTCCTAGAATCGCGCTGTTTGTGGGATTGCTTAAAGTTAAAGTCAGGTCTTCATTTTCTTCAAATTTGATGTCGTCAACTAGAGGAATTTTAACAACTTTACTGGTTTCCCCAGGAGCAAAGGTGACAGTTATCGCACTATTGTTGTAATCATCAGGTGCAACAGCTTTACCATTAGTTAAACTAATTGTGGCACTAACTGTATTATCCACACTTCCTGTGCGCGTAACTGTGATTTGAGTCGCACCAGTTCCGTCTTCTTTGAAGATAAAAGTTGGTTGACTAAAAGCTAAAACCGGCGGAGTTTCTGTGAGGGTAATTGTGCTGACATTTTGCCCTAAAACTGCACCATTTGTAGGATTAGAAAGGTTAACTTTGAAGGTTTCGTTGCCTTCATAAACCGTGTCATTGTTAATATCAATGGTGAAGGTTTTGACACTTTCTCCCGGATTAAAAGTTAACGTTCCTGTTGTGGCTGTATAATCTTGTCCAGCTATGGCGGTGACATCTGCGGTGCTATAGTCAACGGTAAAGGTTTTATCGGCTCTAATGCCTGTGAGGGTAACGGTAACGGTTATTCTGCCACTGGTGACAGCTTCTTCATCAATGGAGACATTCCCTACAGATAAAGTAGATACACCGTTAACGACTTCCACAATACCTCTGTTATTATACGCGCTATTGGGGAAATCATTCCAAAAACCTACTCCGCCCCAATTCAGCATTCCGTAATCTTCATTGTTATAGTTGTCAGGTTGGTTGTAATACCAATTGGTGTATTTAGAAGGATCTCCATTCACCCATACAAATTTACCTTCTTGTGCGGCATCATTTAATCCAATCCAGAAATATTCACTACCAAAAGCATTGACTAAAAACTGGTTTTCTGTGGGATCATTAATTGTCACTAGATTACCACCTAATGCCTGCGCTTGGGCTTGAGCATCTGTCCAACTGCTGGCATTAGTTAGATAATAAGTTACAGGTGCATCGTTATTGTCAACAATGGTCAGGGTGGCGGTATTTTGTGTACCAATGGTTGCACCACCGACGGGATTTGTTAAAGTCAATAACAGGGTTTCGTCGGTTTCTGCCTGGAGGTCATTGTAAACGGGAATGGTGATAACTTTTGCTGTGGTGTCTGCATTTCCAAAGGTGACATCAATAGGTGTGGGATCAAAATCTCCCCAAGGTGTGGCGGTTTGTCCTTGTAATGCAATTGTAGCTCGGACTTCTCCATTACTTCCCCCCGTGCGGGTGACAGTCACAGCAGCAACAACTGTACCATCTTCGTTGACTTTAAAGGTGGGTTGACTAAAGGCAATGGTTCCGGCAGATAATGCAGTTGGTATGGTGAGAGTAGTAACTTTGACGTTATCTAAACCCCAACTTTCATTATCAATTCCTTGAAGATTAGAACCAGCAAAATTGATTGTCAGGTTATTACTTGGAGATTGGAAAGTAGAGGAGATGTGATAAACTGAATCTCCATCGTAATAATAACCAAGGGTATTATTTTCAGTTGCTCCGGTGCGGCCTGGATAGGTTTCATTCCCAAAAGTGCCTGGATAAGCCTGTTGGTTGGAGTACAGAGTAAACGTAGTATTGAGCAGGGTTTGTCCACCAGCAATACTCAGGGTAAAGAAGTCCCCAGTACCACTGTAACTACCATCCCAACTTTTGAGGATAAAGAGGTCAAATTCCAAGGAAACTGTACTATTAGCCTGGGTATTTAGCGTCAAACTAACGGTATCGTTGCTAAACTCACCAAGGAAATTCCGTCCTCCTACAGGTGTGATAGAACGGGTTTGATTAGACCAAGCTGTTCCCGCTGCGGTTTCAAAATCATTAAAGTAAATATTAGGGGTGGAAATAAAGGCACTAGAAGTGAGGTTTAACCCCGTCACACCTTGAATTAGTCCAATTAGTTCTGCCGGTTCACCAGCCGGTTTGTTGCGATAAATGGCGGTATTTCCAGGACTATAGGTGGTATTCAGGGTATAGTCGGTTTTCGCTCCCGATAATTCTATGAAGTCCTCACTGATATTAAAACCCTGAATTAGTGCATAGTCAGCGGTTCCTGCATTGGTTGTATCTCCATCATCATAGAAGACTTTACCAAAACTGCCCAAAACAAATCTATCTCTTCCTGTTCCACCAATTAAAGTGTCAACTTCTGCTTTTCCCGGTGTCGCACTGGTTTCGTCTACAGCAATTAAACGGTCATTACCAGCCGCACCATCTAGAATATTATTGCCACTGTTGCCAGTTAGGATATTGTTGATGGCATTTCCTGTGGCGTTAATGTTAGCAGTTCCGGTCAAGGTCAGGTTTTCAACATTGGCAATGGTGGCTAAACTGTAGGTAATGGAAGCTCTTACTGTATCTAAGCCTTGGTTGGAACTTTCGGTGATGGTGTCTCCCAATTCATCGACAATGTAAATATCATCACGAAGACCACCGACTAAGCTATCCGTGCCAGCACCACCAATTATAGTATCATCACCATCGCCACCACGGAGAGTGTCTTTACCATCTCCACCTGTGAGGATATCGTTCCCTGCTCCTCCTGTGAGGATATCATCTAAGTTACCACCGATGATATTATCGGCTTGGGTTGTACCAGTAATGTTAAATTTCTCGATGTTGCTATAGTTGACGGTATTACCTGCTGCGGAAATTGTCCCACTACCTGGGGTGGTAACGGTGGTGCTAATTCCTCCCGTGGTAATAGTAGAATAATCAACTTTGAGGGTATCGGTTTCACTACCACCATCAACTTTATCAGTTCCTAAACCACCATCGAGGATGTCATTATCATTCTCTCCATAGATTTCATCATCCCAGCCACCACCATTGATGGTATCGTTACCTCGTCCACCGACTAATTTATCATTACCGTCGTTGCCAGAAAGGGAGTCATTACCTGCTCCTCCATAAATTTCATCGCCACCTGAACCACCAATAACGGTATCATTGCCATTATTTGCATAAACTTTCGTGTCATTATGTTGATATTGCCAGTGACGACTACTGTCAGTGGCAGAAATGTCAATGTTATCATTACCTGAACCTGTTACCAGATTAATTCGTTCAACTTGTTTAATTGTTGAACCATCACTAATTGTGCCGTTGTTGGGGTCGCTATAATTAATGGTGATGGCAGTGGTATTTGTAGAATAATCTAAGTCTAGTTTATCGCTACCTGCACCACCAATGATACTATTAATTCCTTTCCCTGCGTTGAGATAATCACTTCCATCTCCACCATTTAGGGTATCATTACCATCTTCACCGTAAAGTTCATCATCCCAGCCACCACCGTTGAGAATGGTGACAGCCGCATCAATAAAGTTTTCTAATAGGGCGTTTACTACACCTCTTTGGCGCAGCAAACCCGCTTCTAACATAGAAAAACCAGTCTGCATGAAGAATACTAAAAAGCCTGTGAGTAGTACCCAGGTAGTATCAATGGAAATTTGTAATTGTTTAGTTGTTGCATCTAATGATTCCAGTGTCACAGGATCTGCTGCCTGGACAACTGTGGGGGCAAAAATTGCTAGAACCATCGAACCTATAGCTAGTGCTAGAAGGCGATACAAGGGACGAATACGCTTAGTCATTGCTGTTTTTCCTACTAGAAAAGCTGTAATTAATTTTGCATGAATGAAAAGAAATGAGTCAGAGGATGATCCAGAAATCAATCAGAAAATATACTGCCCCATAGTGTTAATAAACCACCTATTCTACACAACTCAAAAGCTTTTTCTGTGTGGAAAAATACATTTTTATTGTTATGATGGAGGTTATTTATTCGGCAATAATACATAAAGCTTTTGCCTCATTGACAATATCAGCATTTACCGTAATTTGGATCTGATGATCAGCGTTTAAATCTCTAGAAATTTTTATTGTTATGATAAAGATTATTTATGCGGCAATAATACATAAAGCTTCTGCCTAATTGACAATATCAGCATTTACCGTAATTTGGATCTGATGATAATGGCTTCAGACAGTGGAGGAAGTGCCAACTTAGAATTTATTCGCCGAGAATATGATACAATTGAACTGCAAGTAAGAACAACCATCTACACGAAGAAGTATTTTCATAAGGAGAAACCCCTGATTTATCTCGTCTCAGCATTTGACTGTAGCCTGGGTAAACAAGTAAAGGTAAAATATGGAGTGTAATACCGCCAAAATTTGATGGACTCACAAAAGCAAAAAACATAAAAGTAAGCGCAATTGCAATACCTGTCGTACTGGTAGTTGTTTTGAGCGTGTAGCGGGATAATTGACTATTCCTTTTAAGCAAGTCTTAAAGAATCTGTGTGTCTTTAGACCGCAGAGTGTCAAAGAAAGCAATTTAGTCCAAAGGAATTTGGGGAATTATGGCGCGTTTAGCCCTACTGAGTGTATCTAATAAAACTGGTGTAATTGATTTAGCCCGGAGTTTAGTTGAGGAATTTGGCTTTGATATCATCAGCAGTGGGGGAACAGCCAAAACCCTGAAGGATGCAGGAATACCAGTTACAAAGGTTTCTGACTATACAGGTTCACCGGAAATTTTAGGCGGTCGGGTGAAAACTCTTCATCCCCGCATTCATGGCGGTATTCTAGCACGGCGAGATGTAGAGCAAGATGTCGCAGATTTGGCAGATAATCAAATTCGGGCGATTGATTTGGTAGTGGTGAATCTTTATCCTTTTGAGGAAACCATTGCGAAACCAGGTGTTACCTTAGCTGACGCGGTGGAACAGATTGATATTGGTGGCCCTGCAATGTTAAGGGCTTCATCAAAAAATTACGCCCATTTAACAGTATTATGTAATCCTGACCAATATGGTGAGTATTTGCAAGAATTACGCCAAAATGGGTCAGCATCTTTAGAGTTTCGCCAAAAATGCGCGTTAAAGGGATTTTTGCATACTGCTAGTTATGATAATGCCATCGCTGCCTATTTAGCTGGCACACAAACAGAAGAATTTACTATTTCTGGTACACAAATCCAATCTTTGCGTTATGGGGAAAATCCTCACCAACCCGCAGCATGGTATCAAACCGGAAATAAATCCACTGGTTGGGCAGCAGCGATAAAGTTACAAGGGAAGGAACTCAGCTATAATAATTTGGTAGATTTGGAAGCTGCACGCCGCATCATTGCTGAATTTACTGACAGTCCCGCAGCCACAATTATCAAACATACTAATCCCTGTGGAACTGCGGAAGCACCAAACATTTTTAACGCTTATCAAAAAGCTTTTAATGCTGATTCTACCTCGGCTTTTGGGGGAATTGTCGCTTTAAATCGGCCGATTGATGCAGATACGGCAAATGAGTTAACAAAGACATTTTTAGAATGTGTGGTTGCTCCTGGTTGTGACGAGGAAGCCCAAGAAATTTTAACTAAAAAAGGCAATGTCCGCGTTTTGATTTTACCAGATTTGTTGACGGGACCCAAAGAAACTGTGAAAGCGATCGCTGGTGGATTTTTAGTCCAATCCGCTGATGATATCATTGCTGATCCTAGTCAATGGCAAGTTGTCAGCGAACGTCAACCTAATTCCAGCGACTTAGCAGAATTACTATTTGCTTGGAAAGTTTGCAAGCACGTTAAATCAAATGCTATCGTAATTACGAGCGATCGCACTACATTAGGTGTCGGTGCTGGACAAATGAACCGCGTCGGTTCGACAAAAATCGCCCTAGAACAAGCTGGAGAAAAAGCCCAAGGAGCATTTCTCGCTAGTGACGGCTTCTTTCCCTTCGACGATACCGTCAGAGCAGCCGCAGCAGCCGGAATTACTGCCATTGTCCAACCAGGAGGAAGTCTCCGGGATAAAGACTCTATCAAAGCCGCTAATGAACTAGGTTTATTAATGGTTGTGACTGGTATACGGCACTTTTTACATTAGTCAGTTGTCAGTTGTCAGTTGTCAGTTGTTGGTGGCAAATATTTTTTCCCTGTCCCCCTGTTCCCTGTTCCCTGTTCCCTGTTCCCTGTTCCCTGTTCCCTGTTAAAAACAATTTTCAAAATTGTTGTCTAAGGTACTTGCCAATTAACTGAAATAGTGATAAATTATATTTGTGTGTGAGGAGCAAGTTTAAAAAACGTCTGGGGTGGAAACACGGCAACACTCCCAGGCGTTTTTTAATGGGAATAAAAATTTTCTTAAAATTAATAATCAACAAAACAACAGCAATACCTTCGCCATTTTTCTGTAGCCCGTAGGGTGAGTTAGCTCGTCTCGTAAAGCATCTTTTACTGATTCTAAGGTGCGTTACGGCTATGCCTAACGTACCCTACAAATACTAAAATATATTTTGCTGGAAACTAAGAGAACTACACAAAAAAGATGATCCAATTTTGTGGGATGGGCATCTGGTCCCTCCTTATATTATTAGGGGACCTTTCGGCCCGCACCACAAGAAATTTTGGGATATTTTTTTAATTGGAAGTCTCTAATTGCTCGCTTCATCTGCAAAATATGGAATCCCCGAAATCTTTTGACGATAATTTCGTATTTTGGCAATTTGGCAGATAACTATTTTAGTTTCCAGCTTTAATAGAATATCAACAGGGTTAAAGAGAAAGTTGAGAAGTTATTGATGTAGGGATTGCCCCAGCACTGGAAACTTCTAGACCAGATTATAAGCGATAGATGCGGTGCTGTCAATCAAACTCAAAAGAAATATTGCAATATCCAAATCATAGCCACAGCTAACAGCCATTGACTAAAAATCGCAGAGAAAATATAGATTAATTAAACTGACCGATTTGCTAATGAACAAACGGATCTATTCAGTACAAAATTGTTATGTACGAGTACGAACAAATAGTTAGACTGTGTAAAAAAGGATGAAAAACTAATACTTTAGTTCTTAATCACGAAGCATTTGAGAAATAATGGCATCAGCTTGTAATCTCTTGTAAGTCAAGTGAACTAGATTAGCTTCGTCTGATTGTCCACAAACATAGCAAGCTAGGCTCAGAGCATCTAACAACATTAAGGTAGTAATGCCTTCTGCTGCTAAAGATGATATATATTCGGAGACACCTTTGGCACAGGTTTCTGCCGGCATCAGTACCAGTAGCAACCGTAAACAATCTGCTGATGCCATCATCCCCTCTAACTCATGAGTCTCTGTGGCTAATTGAACAATGCCTAAAACGATTTGATTGGGAGAAATACCTTCTTTCATGAGTAGGGTAAAGAAGGAAGTTAAATGACATGGGGTGCTGTGATCAAGTTTAATATTCATAGTGCTTATTAAAATCAGTGTAACAATAATCGCAGATTTTTTGACTAATCCGGAAAAATCTCCAAAAAGTTTTCGGGTTTTTTTCGGGTTTTTGACGTGAGATTCTAGAACCTTTTAGCAGATAGCACCCCAATTTTTCAACTTGAGTTTTGATCAATAATTGTCCATTCGGCAATGTACGATTTAACTCATAGTTCCGTATCCTTGGATGCTATAAATCAGCAAATTGTTCCTTTTCGATCATTTTTACATCTTCTCACACTAAACCAGCGAGTAATTTTTGCGCTATCCCAAATAAACTGTTTTTGATGACCTATTTTCAATGAAATTGGTAGTTTATGTAACCGACAGAAGGCATAGAATGATGTAGAGTTAATTAGGTAGTGAACAAAAAGGCTATTCAAAGTAACTAAAAAGCAAGTTAGATGAGCTTTTTGAGTTATTGACTGCCACTTTACCTAACTAGACTTTTGTTTGTTGTCTCATTAATGGGACACATTAGACAATAAACTTTAAAATCTCTATCTGATGTTGATAACCCATGAGGGTAAACGTGACTTACGTTTAATGGTTCTGGATGTAAACGCCCGAAACCGGGAAAAAATAATTAAGACATTAACCAAGTGTTACCTGTTTAACAATAACTTTAGATTATTTCATACCAACGGATATGGCTGTGATCTTCATCAATACTCTATCATGTTCTGGCATTTTGGCATCTCAACTTTAGATGACAGGCAAGGTAGGTACTGGCATTTTTGGTAGCATAATAGTAAATTAAAGCAGCGACTATATTTTTTAGCAAGAAATCTGTATGGCAAGCTACCTAGAAACCCCATCTCCAGATGTGTTACTGGACGAACTTATTCAAGAAACCACAGCCCCAAACCATGTGGAAGTGATTGAAAATGTAATTGATACCTTAGCACAAGATCAAAGTGCCATGGTTAGTCATGGTGCTGAGGGTGGATATCTGTGGAAATTCCAGTATGGCAGTGTAGAAGTATTTGTTCAGTTGACGGGAACTACTGATGAAGATACAATCACAGTCTGGGCTGCGGTGCTAAAGTTACCGGCTAAAGATGAACCAAAATTGACACGATATCTCTTAGAGTTGAACTGTGTCAGTACCTTTGAAGCCCGTTTTGGGATTATTGACAATCAAGTAGTGGTGATTTCCACACGCACCTTAGCTGAGTTGTCACCGGGGGAAGTTTCTCGGATCATTACTATTGTTGCTACTATTGCTGATGATAATGATGAATATCTGCAATCTGAGTTTGGTGCAGTTTAAACAATTTTAGCTGAGGGAAGGGAGTATCTAATGCCTAAACAGCAGGTATGGCGACTTATTCCGATTTTAGCAGCCGCTGGTGATGTTCAGATGGCTATAGACCGCTGGTTATTGGCACAGCATGAGTCGGGAAAAAATGCGCCAACTTTACGTTTTTATACTTGGTCGCCACCTGCAATTTCTTTAGGTTATCATCAACGCCACTATCCCGAATTTTGGCAAAATTTAATCTGGAAAGGTGAAAAATTGGATTTGGTGCGTCGTCCTACCGGTGGGAGGGCGGTTTTACATCAAGGTGATTTGACTTACTCTGTGGTGACATCTGGACTAGGGGAAAGTCGTCTAGATGTGTATGCAAAGATTTGTGAGTTTTTGATTCAAGGATGGCGATCGCTTGGGATAGAGTTGTATTATGGACAAGCTGGGCGGGGTTATATTCATAATCCTAATTGTTTTGGGACGGCGACAGGTGCAGATTTAGTTTTAGCAGATGGTTCTAAACTCATTGGTAGCGCTCAATTGCGGAAAGCTTACGCAGTTCTTCAGCATGGTTCTATGCGGTTAAATTCAGATGCAGATTTGTTTGCAGAAGTATTTAATGAAGAGTCTTTTAATTCTCTAAAATTTCCCGAAACTATCAATCAAGAAACAATAATTAAGGCTTTAATAGCCGCAGCTTGTGATTGTTTTACGATAGAAATAGAGGTAAAACCTCTGTCTCAAGATGAGTGGGATCAAATAAACATCTACCATCAAGAATGTAGAGACGTTCTATAAGTATGTAGGCACAATTAAATATAATATGGGCGATAATGTTGTCCACCCCACCATAAGTATAATATTCTTGTGGGGTGGGGTTGGTGGTTCTCCAAGAAAGACTAATATTTGATTTTTGAAATATATGTAGGGTGGGCATTGCCCACCGGATAAGGGTTTTGGTGGGCAATGCTACATTACTTAAAATTTTTCAAATATCATTTATGATTCCTGTCTTATTTCAGCCCATCTACTGAGAACGTCTTTTATTAATTAGTTTTTATCTTTGGGATGATGTTTACTTTTTAGATTGTCATGTTTTACTTGAAGTTCATACCATTCATTCAATACCTTAGCCATTTTTGTGTAGGTCGGGTTGAGCGAAGAGAAACCCGACGTATTTGTTGGGTTTCGTCCCATTGCTCCGCGAACGTTCATGTTCCACAACCCAACCTACAAATCAATGAATTTTTTGATTTGGCTAAGGTATTGTATATCTAACTCTAATTTTCCATGCCTTACTTGGAAAGCAATAAATGAATACTTGGATAATATTTTTAGTGGAAAATAACACTCATTAAAGTTATTATACAAAATGTGTGTTAATTTTTGTGATTCGCGCTAGAGTAATCAGGTGTTAAATACAGCAATATTACCCGTATGGAAACGAATGAGTTAAAGTTCCTTTTGAAGCTTTTGGGATGTGCCGACTATCGTACTGGATTGAGTTCCAGCACTTTTAGTTCCTTCAAAGGTAGGGACAAAATTTGTCGAGATTTGGGGGAACGTGAACTGGTAGACTATTCCCGTGAGATTGCCACAGTTAAAATTTTACCCCCTGCTCAAGCACTATTGAAACTCGAATCAGCCGATTTACCCATCACTGACAAAGAGCGTAAGGTGTTGGATAAGCTCAGTAAAGCTACTGCTAAAATCGCCCCTAGTGAAATCACTTCTCTAAAAGCTGCTGAACGAGGAGAGATACTAAAAAGCTTAAGTGAACGCGGTTTAATTGCGACAGAAATCAAAATTCAAAGAATTAAAGCTGAGGTTTGGTTGACTGAAAGAGGAATTGAGTTTTTGCGGGATGAATATATTCCCAATAAGGGAGTTAACCCTGCTGTCAGTTTAGATATGCTGGGTAATTATCTGCACTTTTTACGAAAAAATTTGCGGGTTAAGTCAGAACAAGTTTCTGGTTCACTAGCTATAAGTGATGAAGAAATTTTACAAATTATTCAGAAATTAGATCAGGAATTGGGTACAGAGAATTATTTACCCATTTTTCATTTACGGCAAAAATTACAACCACCAATGTCACGAAATGATTTAGATCAGGCTTTGTATCGGTTGCAGAAAAGTGACAAAATTGATTTGAGTTCCTTGCAAGAAGTCAGTGCTTATACACCAGAGCAAATTGACGCTGGTATCCCTCAAAATATTGGTGGTCAACTGTTCTTTATCACTGTCAATTAAAACAATTTTAGCTATTTCTTTTCTGATTCGTTCGCCCTCTCACTAACCTATATCTATGACAGACATCAACAACATTATTAAACGTGAGGTCAATCCTTTTGACATAATCAATTTAAAACCTACTAATTTTTGGGCTGACGAACAAGATTCAACGCTAATGGTTGAGTCAATTCATCAAGAGACAATAATAGAGATTGAAGGTTTACTTGACTTAATAGGTAAAGATCATCGTAGTCGGACAGTTTTGTTAGCGGGTGATTCTGGTTCTGGTAAAAGTTATTTACTAGGTCGGCTCAAACGTACTCTTAATCCTAAAGCCTTTTTTGCCTATATTCTCTGTAACTGGGCTGATAGTACCTATATTTGGCGGCATATTTTACGGCATACTGTTGATAGTTTAATTCAAGTTCCCGAAGGTGAAAAAGAATCACAGTTAATGTTATGGCTCAAAAGTTTATCTGCATTTAGTAGGGCTAATATAAAACAACGAATATTTAATGATAATTTTTGGGAAGCACTACAAAGCAATCGTCAAAAATTCATTAAACATCTTAAAGATACTTATAAGAAAGCAGGTATTTATAATCCTGACATCTTTTTTGGAGTGCTGCATGATCTCGCAAATCCAGAATTATATGACTTAGCTTGCGAATGGTTGCGCGGGGATGATCTAAGCGAAGAGTCTATGAAAGAAATCAGAGTAAAAAACTGCATTGATACAGAAGATGCTGCAAAAAATATTTTGGCTAACTTTGGCAGAATTTCCACACAAACCCAACCAATAGTTTTATGTTTTGACAATTTAGATACTATGCCCCAGTTACCAGAAGGTTTTCTGGATATACAACCTTTTTTCAATGTCAACACAACTATTCACGGGGATAGTTTAAAAAACTTTTTAGTGATTATCAGTGTTATTACAGATACTTTAAAACGCCATTTTGACAAGATTCTTCCAGCCGATAAAGCAGGAATACATAAAACAATTCAGTTAAAACGTATTAATATAGAACAAGCAGAAGCACTTTGGGCTTATCAACTGAATCCATTACATCAACTAGCAACTCCCAAACCTAAATCTGCTATTTTTCCTCTAAATCAACAAATTTTAGCTACAAATTACCCTGGTGGTAAAACCATGCCTAGAAATACATTAATTCTAGGTCGTGATGAATATCAAAAATATAAAATTTCCCTATTAACTGAAAAGCCAAAGCCAGTAACAGTTGATCCCCCAACACAAGTAGATCCAGATAAAAGTAATCAGGATACAACTCAAGCAGAATTGCAATTACTATGGCAGAAAGAATATAACAAAAGCCAGGAAAAAATTACCAAAATATCTTTGTTGTCATCATCTGATTTAATCCAGATGTTACAACACGCTATATCTGTCTTACAAATACAGGGAATTAAGCCTAAACTTTTAAGTGGAAAATATGCTACTTATTCATTGAGTTATCAAGATTATAAAGATAAGCAAAAAGTAGGGATAATCTGGACAGAAGACACAAATATGACTAGTTTTTTTCATATCATGAATGCTTGTCAAACAGCAATTAAAAACAATCTCTGTCAAACTATGTACTTAATTCGTGGTGCAGATGTAGGAAAACCAAATTTAGCTGGAAATCAACTCTATAGACAGATTTTTACAAATACTAACTATCATCATATTAAACCAAGTCTGGCTTCTGTTCACTACCTAGCAACATACCAAAGTTTAGTAAATGCTGCCAAATCTCAAGAGTTAGTAATTGGTGGTAAATCAATTACTTTACAAAAACTAGAAACTTTAATTCGTGAATCTGAGATTTTGCCTAAAAAATGTACCTTATTGCATTATTTAGGTCTTGTTTCTCAACCAAAAAAAGAACAAGATACAAATAATGAAAATGGAACAAGAGATTTAAGACCTGTTAAGGATTTCTTATTTAATCTTGTTACAACTCAGCAATTTATGGGAGTACCTACTTTGATTTCACAGGCTGCTAATCAGTTTTCTGATGCCAAAGAAACTGATATTCAACATTTAATTGATCTATTATGTCAAGAAAAGAAAGTGAAGTTAATTAACCCAAAAGCTAAATTACCAGATCAATTAATTTGTTTAGTTGCTTAAATCCACTTATCTTTTAAGATATTATCAGCCAATGCACTACTTGACAAAATCTTTTGAAATCTACAATCAAATATCTCAACTAGCAACTTATAAAGTTTTATGGCTAGATACAGAAATTGCTGATTGGAATACTCACTATCCTAAATTATCACTAATTCAAGCATTAGCTAATCCTACAGACTTAACAGGTGAATCTACTTACCTTTTTGATGTTTTAGATAAACCTGATTTAGCAGAATATTTTATTAACCAAATTATGGTTAATCCCCAAATTGAAAAAGTATTTCATAGTGCGGGTTTTGATTTAAAATATCTGGGAAAAACTTTAGCCCAAAATGTTACCTGTACTTTAAAATTAGCCCAAAAAATTAACCGTAAAGTTTTACAAACTACTAACTTAAAACTAAAAACTTTAGCGACTGAACTCTGTCACTTTTCTCATGTAGATGCTGAAGAAGGAACAAGCGATTGGGGACAACGCCCTCTCTCTCAAAAACAACTAAACTATGCAGCAATGGATACAGTATATCTCGCTGCTGTTCATCGTCGCTTACTGGAAATATCTAACCCTGATGCTATTAGTAATATATTTAATATGGTAAATCATCAATCAGAAAATTCTTCTTTAACTCCGACTAAAGTGAGATTGGCTTTTGAATGTCCTCGTTTATTTTACCTTAACCATAAATTGGGTGATAAAGCCATATTTTTTCCTAAAAATGTAGTATCAGGAATTGGTAATGCTTTTCATAAATTAGCAGATGATTTTATCCAATTATTGATTATTGAACCACAAATTAAATCTTTATTAAACCCAGATGCAACCAGAATAAATGTAGATGAAATAGCCTCAGAAATTCAACAAATATTCTACCAAGTTAAATTTTTTCCTTATTTACAAAATACTATTAGTCAAGATCCTAGTAAAGCACCCGCTTTATTACAAGTTTGGCAGGGAATACAAGGACTTATTAAACAATTGACGGAATTATTAATTATTAATCGCCGTTATTGCAGTGCAGAAACAGTGATTAGAAATACTTTTATTAATGAAGAACGCATTTTAGAACATTATTTTAATTTACCTAATAGCACAAAACAACTGGTAAGAGGTGAATTTGATTGTTTAGTTTTTAAATTTGAACTCAAACGCCTTTGTATGATAGAGTTTAAAACCTATCAACCTGTAGATTCAGCAGCACAATTAGCACAAGTTTCTCTCTATAGTTATATGTTATGGGAGAAGAAAAAAGCACCTGTTGATTCTGCTGTTTATTGTGTTTTACCTGATTTTAAAGAATACAAATATTCTTGGGAACAATTAGAAACTACAGTTCATCAATTAATTCCTTACAAACTATTACAAATGCAACAATGGTTAGGTTGGGAATATTCAAATCCTAACCCACCACCAATTACAACTCAACCTCATTTATGTGAAATTTGTCCTCAACAACAAAAATGTCAGACTTTTTTTGATATTGAATCTGATTCACAGCAAAATAAAGTTATTGAAATTAATACAAGTTCAAATACAAAACTTTCTAAAAAGCCAGAAGATATATCTATTAATGCTGATGAAATAGGAGAAGCTTTAGTTAATACTTTGCAATCTTTTGGTATTGGTGTTGAGTATCAAGGTGCTGCTGTAAGTCCAGCATTTATTCGAGTAAAACTTAAACCAAATCTGGGTGTTAAAGTCAGTTCTCTATTACGATTATCCGCTGATTTACAAGTACAATTGGGGTTAGAATATCCGCCTTTAATTGCTCCCCAAGCTGGTTATGTGAGTATTGATTTACCCCGTACAGATAGACAAATTGCCAAATTTGAAGATTATATTAAAAAGCAATTTTTACCCCCAACAGCACCCGTGAAAATTGCCATTGGCGTGAGTATTGATGGTAAATTGTTAGAGGCTGATTTATCAGATCCGAATACTTGTCATTTTTTGGTTGGGGGAACAACTGGAAGCGGTAAAAGCGAATTTTTGCGATCGCTCCTGCTCAGTTTACTCTATCGTCATTCTCCCCAACATTTGAAAATTGCTTTAGTTGATCCTAAGCGGGTGACATTTCCAGAGTTTGAACAAATGTCGTGGTTATATTCACCAGTAGTCAAAGATAGCGATCGCGCTGTAGAATTAATGCAAGAATTAGTTGCAGAGATGGAATCTCGCTATCAAAAATTTGAAAAAGCTAAATGTGCTGATTTAATTACCTATAATCAACGTTCTTCTCCATCTTTGCCGCGGATAGTCTGTATATTTGATGAATATGCCGATTTTATGGCAGAAAAAGAAATTCGCACCATATTAGAACAAAGTATCAAACGTCTAGGCGCAATGGCAAGAGCCGCCGGAATTCATCTAATTATTTCCACACAACGTCCAGAAGCCAGTATTGTCACCCCAATTATCCGTTCTAACTTACCTGGACGGGTTGCACTCAGCACCAAAAGCGAAGCCGATTCAAAAATCATCTTAGGTGGGACATCAACTGTAGCAGCTTACCTGATAGGGAAAGGCGATTTAGTTTATCAAGTTGGTTCGCAATTACAACGCCTTCAAAGCTTATTAGCACAAAAGATTCAACTCCCATTGATGTAGAGACGCTTCATGAAACGTCTCTACATCTGCTAAGAGACCTCCAAATCAAAAAATATTCCAAATTCTCTTGTGGTGCAGGCATCTGGCCCTGTTAATAATACAAGGACGGGCAGGATGCCCATCCCACAAGATTGGATTATTTTTTTGTGGAGTTCTCTAATTCAGAACGTCTCTACATTTGCTAATTACAGCAAATTGTCATCAAACCCGGAACAAGAACCCCACCCCCCTCCCCGCAAGCGATGAGGGGGCTAAGATGTACCTTATATGATTGGAAATCGCTGTAAGTCCATTCTCATAAAGAAATGGTATCTATTACAAATCCTACTTTTCCACATCCCCCAAAAGACTAAAATTAACCAAAGTTAAAAACTATTAGATAATATGAACGCTACCTCAATGGAAAAGCGTCAGTAGGGGAATTAAAAATGGGATATGTAATTGCAACCGCAAACATGAAAGGTGGAGTTGGTAAAACTACCCTCACCGTCAATATAGCCACTTGTTTAGCCAAAAATCACGAAAAAAAGGTACTTGTCTTAGATTTAGATAGTCAAATTAGTGCCACACTGAGTTTAATGTCACCAGTAGATTTTGCCAAACGTCGCAAGCAACGAAAGACATTTAGATATTTACTAGATCAAATTATTAACCCTGAACCAGAAGCAAAATTTACAATTGGGGATATCATTCAACCTCAAATTTGTAATCTACCTGGATTAAATTTATTACCGGGAGATATTGACTTATATGATGAATTTGTCGTTTCGGAAATGCTGCATAATCAATCAGTAGCATTGGGAGAGCAAGATTTTGAAAATATCTGGAATCGCTTTGAAAGAGTCTTAATTAGAGATATTTTAAAACCCGTGCGAGATGAATATGATTTTATTCTGTTAGATTGCGCTCCCGGTTATAATCTATTAACTCGCAGTGCTTTAGCTACAAGTGATTTCTATATTCTCCCAGCCAAACCAGAACCCTTATCTGTAGTGGGAATTCAACTTTTAGAAAGACGTATTGCCCAATTAAAAGAAAGTCACGAACACGAAGCCAAGATAGATATTAAAATGTTGGGAATTGTCTTTA
Source organism: Dolichospermum sp. ST_sed8 (assembly GCA_028658405.1). Lineage (GTDB taxonomy): Bacteria > Cyanobacteriota > Cyanobacteriia > Cyanobacteriales > Nostocaceae > Dolichospermum. The sequence goes on from JAKOGY010000080.1 coordinate 20,178, forward strand.
GTATGTCCAGTGCAAATCTCCTGAATGGGAGATATTACAAACAGGTAATGCACCGAGTTATTGAAGATTTTGGAGTAGATAAAATCTGTAAAGCACAAATACCAGTTGATGTTAATGTTGCTAAAGCTGTTGATAGTTTTATGCCTGTTTCTTTACTAAGTCCGAACACAGCAGGTTCTAAGGCATTTATGCAATTAACTCAGGAATTATTGCAGAAATTGTAAATTCAACATATCCCCTATTTTTTTAAGAAGTGGGGGATCTGAATATCTAGCATTAAAAATTCTGAACTATGATTTGCGTGATTAACTTGATGAAGATGATTAAT
>JAKOGY010000081.1 GCA_028658405.1 Dolichospermum sp. ST_sed8
TTACAAGATGCGTAGCCCGAAAAAAACAGTGTCATTATTTCAATCTCATGTTTTTAAACATGAGTTTTTCCTGTTCCCTCTGAATCGGATTTAAAAAATATTTCTTGTGAATTTAAAAATCGGTTAATAAATCCATCAGGTAATATTTGAAGTTGGGAAGCATAAGCAGCAATAGCTCTTGCTTTTTTATCCTTTACTGATGTAACTGATAAGCGATAAGCCGCAGCAATATCTTGTAACTTCAAAAGAATAAATAATGGCGATCGCCAAAATACCCAAATAGGATATTGAAGTAGTTCTGTAGTAATTTTATATTGGCTAATTGCCTCTTTTACTAAGTTATAGGTGGCTTCATGATCTTGATGACAATCTTTGCGGTGAGGAACATAAACTTCTCCCGGTTGATACAACTGAAGCAATTCGGAAATTTGCGTAATTATCTGTTGCTTTTTCTCTACATTCAAGGAAGATAAACTGCCATCTTGATGATTTAAAAAATGAATATCTGAAGTGTTTACACCCAAAATATCTAAAGCCATCAAAGATTCTTGTTGACGAATATGGATAACTTGATTTTGAATATGTGGATCTGAACCATGAGAACCTCTACCATCAGTTAAAAAAGTTATATTTACTGGTATTCCTTGTTCTCTTTTGCTTGCAATCATGCCTCCACAACCAAAGGTTTCATCATCTTGATGAGGAGAAAAAACCATTGCTGATTTTTCAGAAAATTTTAAAGGCTGACTTCCCAAATGCAAAATCCACCATGAAACTAAACTACAATGAAGATATTGTATCTGATTTAGCAATTTATTAGGGATTATTTTTTCTAAGGATATTAGTGCTTTTTTATGATTCATAATTTTAAAATTGATTCAAGATTAAATTCAAGTTTTGTAGATGACAAATATTGATGCTTCCCATAAATCAAAATAACTATTTTTATAATAGTCAAGCCCTAGATAATAGTATTTATTGTTTTAATAAAGTTATGCTGAAAATATCAATAAGAGGTCATGTACCAATAGTATTTGAGTTTTAAAAAATCTAAGTATTTGTAGGGTGTGTTAGGCATAGCCGTAACGCACCCTAAACTAGATAAGTGGTGCTTTAGGCTGGCACTAACGCACCCTACGTGCTTTCCCTCCCCTCATGAGGGAAGGAGTAAAACGGCGATGAAACCAAGATTTAAGCTTAAATTGACACAAATGGGGGAATTTCAACTCCGTTTAATAACCTCCCTGTGAATTTGATATCTGCGAACTGTGCAAAGTAGGATACATCTTTCATTTTCCTACCCAGAAGTGTTTCTAGAGAAACAGTAAATCATGAGTTAAGTTAGTTAGAATTTAGGGAAATCATCGAAATCTCTATTACCTACTATATAAAATTAAGCTGTGCTTAATCACTGTAGGGGTTGATGTTTACCATTAAATTTCGCTAGGTTTTGTATTCTATGAGACTGTAATAATTACTGAATTTTTGCTGAAGTTATAAATTGAGTAATTATTGCATTAGTAATAAGTTATCTTGGGTATGCAATGGTGTGCCACTATCATGCAGATGAATTGGATTAGTTTACTAAAAGCGCAACAAACTGACTTCTTAAACCGGGTGAAAAAACCTAAAACTGCGGATCTTTCTCTTTTAGAAAGTCGAGTTAAAGGTTATCACAGTGAAGTGATGGCATTTGCGGGGGATTCATTCACGAAAATTCTCGAATGTTCTCGTCAACAAGCCGAAATTCTCGCCAAAAATCCGCCACCGATACCACCTGAATATCCTGAATATCCTGATTGGATCATTCCCTTTCCTACTTATTTTCAACGTCAAGCTGAAGATTATCTTGTCCGTGAACAAATTGTAGATTGGATGATTACAGAACGGTTGGGAAAATTAGTCAAAAAAGTGCCACAAGACACTTTAGAAAATATGGTTTTGGATGATGAGGGAAATTTACGTGGTGAAAGTAAATTTACTTATTTATTGACTAATAACCCAAAGATCAGTATTCAAGTTCACGTAGCAGATGGAGAAAGTTTTAACGGCATCAAAAAAGATAAAATCCGTTGGTCTGTTAGTCAACAAGATATCAATAGACATCAAGTATTAATTTTCTTGTGTTTGTTTTATCCCGGAAATAACGAATTAGGATACCACAAACAAACCGTAATTACTGGTTTTTTACCCACAAATCAACTGGATTTTCCAGAATCAAAGATTTATCTAACTCCTAGTAGTTTATTGTATGCAGGAGGATTAAATTGGTATTTACAATCTCTAGGCGGTAAACAAGATGATGTGCCAATAACTGATGAGAAAATGATGGTAGAATCAATTCAAACCTTACCATCAGATCATCCCCAAAAGAAAATTATTGGTGATTGGGAATGCTGGCAAACATTAAAAGGACATACCAGAGGTATTAATTGTTTAGCCTATGCTATCAAAACTTTAGAAGTTAAAGATGCCAACTGTAAAAATGTCAAAACTATCCCAATTTTAGCTAGTGGTAGCAGGGGAGAAACAAAATTATGGGATTTAGCCAAAGGTGAATTAATCGAGACATTATCAGAATATCCTTGGATTCATTCTGGCTTAGTTAATGAAGTTAATTCCTTAGCATTTAGTACCGACGGACAAACATTAGTGAGTGTAGGTGCAGATTCCACAGTTAAAATTTGGCATACGGGGGCCTTAGATTTAATTGATATTCTCCACAAACATCATGGAGATGTCCGTTGTGTGGCGTTTACACCCGATGGTAATATGTTAGCAACTGGTGGTCATGATCGCAAGATTTTATTTTGGAATTTGCGCGATCGCCAAGTGGAAAATACCCTATCTTTAGATGATACCGCAGCCCACTCGATGGTGTTAAGTCAAGATGGCAAAATTTTGATTACAGGTAGCTATCGGAAAATCAAAGTTTGGGAAATATCCGCTACACAAAATCAGAAAAATTTGCCTGATACACAACCAATATACACTCTAATGGGTCATTCCCATATTGTCAATTCCTTAGTTATGAGTGCTGATGCTAAATTTTTAGTCAGTGGTAGTCAAGATCAAACTATTCGAGTTTGGAATTTAGCCACTGGGGAATTAGTTCACACTCTCAAGGGACATCGAGATAGTGTCAATGCAGTTGCGTTAAGTCCTGATGAACAAATTATTGCTAGTGGTAGCACTGATAAAACCATCAAGTTGTGGCATTTAGGATCTGGGGAATTATTAGGCACATTTACAGGTCATGGTAATACAGTTACAGCTTTATCCTTTACCGCTTCTGGAGAAATGTTAGTCAGTGGGAGTTTGGATAAAACCATTAAAATTTGGCAGCGGAGTTAGATAAAAACTGTGGTTGTCTCTACAAGTTTGTGCCACTTGCAAAATTGGTACAAGCTTTGTATCTATAACTGCTTTATTTTCTGCCTTTTGAGTGATTTTTATTGAGTACAGTTACGGAACTGGTAAGTTACTCTCACCGCCTTTTTTTACATACAATCGTTATGATACAATCGTTATGTTATTCAGAGGGAACAGGGAACGGGCAACTTTCTAACAGGAAAAACTCATGTTTAAAAACATGAGATTGAAATAATGACACTGTTTTTTTCGGGCTACGCATCTTGTCAAAACATCTTTTTTTTGACTGAAGCTCTAAACTGGTGCAACTTCAGCAACTAAAGTTTCTTATCTGTTCCCTGTTCCCTATTCCCTATTCCCTTCTTTAGTAAGTAATTAATTAAAAAGTAGGTAATATGTCAACAGTTAATCAACAAAAAGAGAATCCAGCTTGGGTTTTACAAACATGGGCATCTTTTGTTTTATCTATTTCTCTAACTACTTTGGGTATTGTTAATTTACCCGCAGATAACTGGATCAAAGGATTTATGGGCATGGGTTTAGCTTTTTCTGTTGGTTCTACTTTTACTTTGGCAAAAACTACTAGAGATGCGTATGAAAGCAAAAAATTAACTTCCCGCATTGAAGAAGCAAAGGTTGAGAAGTTACTTTCTCAACATGATCTGAGTTTAAAATAAGCAGTTTAAAAATCGGGAAAATAAAGGGTTTAGCAATGCTAAACCCCTACTTAATTAATGGTAAATAATTATAGCAAATTACATAAACTCCAAATATTTGGAAGTGCGATAACCTAGCCATATTCCCAAAAATCCCCCAATCACACTAAATAGGATGGAGGTAAATGAGAATAAACTCCCACCCCATAAAAGCGGAATGTAGCCACCAATAGTAGAACCGAAGAACATTCCAATACTGATAAATAATTTATTCACGCTTTTTCAGCTAGTAATTACATACCCAATGTACTTGATTTTACAGATATTTCCTGAAAACTAATTTTCAACATTATCGGTAATAATATATAGGATAGGACTAATATTTGATTTTTGATAGTGAAGCGTGGCGTAGCCATAATATCCGTAGGGTGGGCAATGCCCACCGGATAAAGGTTTTGGTGGGCATTGCCCACCCTACTTAAAATTTTTCAAATATCATTTATTATCCTCCTATTATTGCCGTTTTCTATTCATCTCTATAAAACTCCTCCAAAATAAAATTAATCTCATTATCAGTAATATCTTCTTGTTCAGATTTACTGTAAATTGTTAACAATAAAATATTGGTTTCTAATTCACGTAAATAAATTATGCGATAACCAGCACTTTTACCTTTTTGAATATTACTATTTTTGACTCTAGCTTTATAAATATAAACATCTTCACCAAAACCTGTTAACCTATCTCCTAATAAATTTCCTTGTTGCAATTCAGTAATAAAAAGCTGAGTATCAGAACGAATATTTCGGTATTTTTTAGCTAAATATTTTAAATTTCTCTGATATTCAGGAGTTAAATCAATATTAATTAAAAAAGACTCATTCTGCATCAATACCTTCCCACATTTTTGCTAAAGGTATTCTTTTTCCTGCCTTTGCTTCTTGTAATGCTATTTTTAAACTCTCTTTTATATCCTCAATGGGAGTATCATCAGGATCAGATTCAGTTTCATCTGATACAAGGATAATGACTCTAACTTGACTAGATGGATGAATTTCTAAAGGTGTATCTAATAATAATTGACCCTTTTGATCAATTTTTCCCGTCACTTCAAAAGCTTTCATAAGACCTCGCGGTATGTGGGATATAATTTAATAATATCCTATTAAGATTGTGAATGTGCATCATGCAAAGTTAAATTATCACTCTACAATACTTAAATTTTTAAAATATAATTTATGATTCCTATAATATAACTATACTTTCTAGTTACCAATTATGACTATAGCCATTGAACGCCAGATTACACTAGAAGATTTTGTCAAGTTACCAGAAACAAAACCAGCATCAGAATTTATTAACGGGGAAATCCTGCAAAAACCTATGCCACAAGGTGAACACAGCTTAATTCAGACTACTTTTATTGAAGTTGTCAATGGACTAACCAGAAGTCAAAAAATTGCCATAGCTTTCTCAGAACTACGCTGTACTTTTGGTGGTAGTACCATTGTGCCTGATATTGCGGTGTTCCGGTGGGAGAGAATTCCTAAAACTGAATCTGGGAGAATTGCTAACCGGTTTGAAATTCATCCTGACTGGGTAATAGAGATTCTTTCTCCTGAACAACCACAGAAAAAAGTGCTAACTAAATTATTGCATTGTTCCCGCAATGGAACTGAATTAGGTTGGTTATTAAACCCAGAGGAAGAAAGTGTCTTAGCTGTATTTCCTGGACAAAAAATAGAAATATATGAAGGTAATGATAAATTACCAATTCTAGAAGGTATTAATTTAGAATTAACAGTTAAGGAAATTTTTGGTTGGTTGAGTTTTGGTTCATGATTATCAAGGGCGGGGAAACCCCGCCCCTACGTTAAAATTGTTGCAGGAAGCGCAAATCGCTATTATACAAACGGCGAATATCATCAATTTGATGTAATACCATTGCAAACCGTTCTACACCAAAACCGGCAGCAAATCCACTATAAACTTCTGGATCATAACCCACAGATTTTAAAACATTGGGGTCAACCATACCGCAACCCATCACTTCTAACCACCGCCCTTTCCACTGTAAATCTACTTCGGCTGAAGGCTCGGTAAAGGGAAAATAACTAGCACGAAAGCGAATTGGTAAATCGCCAAATATTGATTGTAAAAATACTTTTACAGTTCCTTTCAAATCTGTAAAAGTTAGTCCTTCATCTATTGCTAAAAGTTCAATTTGATGGAAAACTGCCGAGTGCGTCGCATCTACATCATCTCTGCGATATACTCGACCTGGGGCAACAACTCGAATGGGTGGTTCTTCTTTTTCCATATAGCGAATTTGCACGGAGGAAGTATGAGTCCGCAGTAAGTTACCATCTGGTAAATAGAAGGTATCCTGCATATCACGAGCTGGATGATCTGGGGGAGTGTTAAGAGCCTCGAAATTGTAGTAATCTGTTTCCATTTCTGTACCTTGGGCAACGGTGTAACCCATGCCGACAAAGATATCTAGGGTTTGGTCAATAATGCCATTGAGGGGATGAATCCGACCTTGGGGACGGTAAATACCGGGCATGGTGACATCTATTGTTTCTGCCTCTAGCTGTGCCTGAATTTGAGCGGATTCCAAGGTTGTGCGTTGTTGGTCAAGGCTGTTTTGGATGGCTTCTTTGACAGTGTTAGCGATCGCCCCGAACTTAGGCCGTTCCTCTGCACTCATTTGCCCCATACTTCGCAGTAGCGCCCCCAATTGCCCTTTTTTACCTAAATAGTTAACTCTCAGTTCTTCTAGGCGTTCCAGGGTATCAGCAGATGCGATCGCTGTTTCTCCTTCTTGGCGTAATGCTAAAAGTTGATCCTCTAAATTGTTAGTCATTAGTCATTGGTGATTAGTCATTAGTCATTAGTCTATAGCAGGGAACAGGGAACAACAGAACAGGTAATATTTTTATTAGTGTCAACTTTGGTGAATACTAATTTTTAGTGGTGTGACAACGGACACTGACAACTAACTCTAAACTAATAACTAACAAAATATGAAATTACTAATTAGTAACGATGATGGAATTTCTGCTCCGGGTATTCGTGCCTTAGCCAACACCTTAGCCGCAGCGGGTCATGAAGTAACAGTAGTTTGTCCAGATCGAGAGCGCTCGGCAACTGGACATGGATTAACCTTACTGCAACCTATTCGCGCTGAAATAGTCGAATCTATTTTTCATCCTGATATTAAAGCTTGGGCTTGTGATGGTACGCCTTCGGATTGTGTAAAATTAGCATTATGGGCTTTATTAGATTCTCCACCGGATTTAGTGCTATCTGGCATTAACCAAGGTGCAAATTTGGGAACGGAAATCCTTTATTCTGGAACTGTTTCGGCCGCAATGGAAGGTTTAATCGAAGGTATTCCCAGTATTGCTTTTAGTTTAACCAGTCATACTCACAAGGACTTTCAACCAGCGGCTAAATTTGCCGAAGTCCTAGTTGCTAAAATTGCCGCCCAACCTTTGCCAGAGTCAATGTTACTTAACGTCAATATTCCCCCCTTATCTGAGGAAGAAATTGCTGGTGTCACTTTCACCAGACAAGGAGTGAGACGCTACGTGGATGTTTTTAATAAGCGCACTGATCCGAGAGGTAAAACTTATTACTGGTTAACTGGAGAGGTGATCGAGGATGTAGAACCACCAATGGAGTTAAATTTACCAAATCACATTCCCCTTGATGTTCATGCTATTCAGAAGAAATATATCAGTATTACTCCGTTGCAATATAATCTGACTTATGGTCATGGACTTAATCAGCTATCTACATGGGAATTGAAATTCCCGGAGATTGTAGGTAGGTTTGTTTAAGCTAGAAAGAATTATTTTCAGTAACTTTACTGAATTTTAACTAGCTATTACTTAAGTAAGTGTCGTAACCTATGTACAATAAGATTGATGGAAAAACAACTATATAATAATTCTTGATTACTGATTTTAACTAAACTCTGCTGAGAGTAGCTGCGTTTCTTGCCAAAGCGTAGGCAATTTTCAAAGCTGATAATGTTGTTTTAAGCAATAAAATTTGTAAAACAGCATACACTTAAACAAATCAGAAGTCTTTTGTTTTCATTCCTCTTTTGCTCAGTCCAGCCAGCCAACAATACCCATGTCTAGGATAGAGAACCAATTTAATGTGCAATTTTGGGGCGTTAGGGGCAGTATCCCCAGTCCGGGGTTAGATACTGTCCGCTACGGAGGTAATACTCCTTGTGTCTCCATGCAAGTAGGCGGTAAAAGACTAATTTTTGATGCTGGCACAGGATTACACGTTTTAGGAAAATCCTTGTTGTCACAAATGCCAGTAGAGGGTCATTTATTCTTTACCCATTCTCACTGGGATCATATTCAAGGATTTCCCTTTTTTACCCCAGCCTTTATCAGTGGTAATAAATTTGACATTTATGGAGCGATCGCCCCAGACGGTTCAACCATAGAACAGCGGTTAAATGACCAAATGCTGCATCCTAACTTCCCTGTACCTTTACAGATTATGCAGTCCAACTTGACTTTTCACAACGTGCAGCCAGGACAGCCTATCCATATTGATGACATCATCATAGAAACGGCTCTTTTAAATCATCCTGGTGAAGCAGTAGGATATCGAGTTAATTGGCAAGGTGGTGCTGCTGTCTATATTACTGATACTGAACATTATGCTGATCATTTAGATGAAAATGTATTGTGGTTAGCTCGCAATGCTGACGTACTGATTTATGATTCTACATATTCTGATGAAGAATACAGCAACCCCAAATCATCGAAAATTGGTTGGGGACATTCCACATGGCAAGAAGCTATAAAAATTGCTAAAGCTGCCAATGTTAAAACCTTAGCAATTTACCATCATGATCCAGCCCACAATGATGATTATTTAGATCGTGTGGGCGCAGATGCCTATGCGAGTTTTTCCGGTGCGATTATGGCTAGGGAAGGATTAGTTATCCCAGTTACGACAATTGATAATGCATCAGAATCTTTTCAGGATAGTAAGTAGTTGGAATAAGAATATCCTATTAATTTCTTAGCCCCAATTTTTACGCATAAAAACAATTTAGACAAATCTTTTTTCTCCATTTGTGGTTAACACTTGGGGAATATTTGACCTTTGTTTCTACTATCAATATAACCCACATTCCGCACCCCCCGGTGTCACAATCGGTAATTTCGGATTTTTGAATACATTAAAGGATAATTTTTATACAAAAATGTCGAAATTTTAGGTAGCGATCGCTAATCCCAAATCCCCAAACGACCATTTTTCGTTGTGTGACAGTTTAGGGTGCGGAAGATGGGATATAATATTTTTGCAAATAAACACCAAATTTATATAGGACTAATATTTGATTTTTCAAATATACGTAGGGTGGGCAATGCCCACCAAAACCCTCATCTGGTCGACATTACCCACCCTACATTACTTAAAATTTTTCAACTAAGTAGGTGAACACAATAAAATCAATCTGTGTAAAGAAAAGTAAAATCGCCCAAACCCTCTTCAATCTTGCATGAGTGCCTCTTGCCTTGCCATAACGACAATTTTCAATGCTAACCTACTTATCATTTATAATTCCCATATTTGGGAAGCGAAACAGGGCTATAATTAGGATTGTCGGGTGCGTGAGGATGAAATCCGTAACGCACAGAATCTTTAATAATGGTGCGTTACGCTGTCGCTAACACACCCTACGCATCTGTTCAAAAATCAAATATGATTAATGTGATTTTTGTGATTGATTAATTTGTGAAAGCAATTAATCATAGTCTGAACTATGATTTATGTGATTTATGTGATTAATTAATTTGTGAAAGCAATTAATCATAGTTGTAGGGTGCGTCAGATATTAAAAATCTGTTGATTATTACTGAATTATCAAGTCTGACGCACCATATTAATATACCAGGTAAGTCCTGATCGTCAACAATTCGCAATATTACTGGAAGCTTCAGATAAGTAAGGCTAGAATTGCAAGCAATGTCTAAATCTGAAGTAGAACTATGAAGACGGCTGAAAAACTGGCTGCTGGTTGGTTACTCACACTCGGATTCATGTTTTTGGCGATATCAGTATCAGAAGCCATAGATAAATCGGCTCAGTCAGGAGTAACGGTATATCCTGTGGAGGGGGAACAGGTATTTTCACCTCCCAATGCGGCTGGGGAGAGTAAAGATACTATTGTGGGAGGGATAATTTTTGGTGTTCCTAGCGCCATCTTGGGGAGTTGGTTAGCATTAGGCTTGTATAAACAAAGTCAACAAGAGAAAAAAGCATTAAAGCAACAAAACAGCGAACAATTGCAAGCGCAGTTTTATCAGATGTTATTAGAAAATCAAGGTCGCGTAACTTTGATGAATTTTGCCATGCAGTCTCAATTACCAGCAGCGGAAGCTAAACAATATTTAGATAAGAAAGCTAAAGAATTCAATGCGAATTTTCAAGTAACTGAAGAAGGGGCTGTATCATATCATTTTGATGTTTAATAGGTCAGATGACACAGTTTTTCTTAACTATAGCCGCCATTTTTGGCGGTTTGTCTGTAGCTGGTGGTGCTTTTGGCGCTCATGCTTTGCGCGAAAAAATTAGCGATCGCTCTTTAGAAATATTTGATACTGGCGCTCGTTATCAAATGTATCATGCTCTGGCACTTTTATTAGTTGCCATGCTCATGAGTCGCTTAGAAACTCCACCGACTGCGCTGGTAGTTAGTGGTTGGTTATTTATTATTGGTGTGGTGATTTTTTCCGGTAGCTTGTATGCTCTGAGCCTAACAGGTATCAAATCCTTGGGCGCAGTTACACCATTGGGAGGATTGGCATTAATGCTGGGTTGGGGTGCTTTGGCTGTGGCTGCGGCAACTACCAAGTTTTAATAAGTAGGAAATTTTGAGTTAGGTCTAAATCAACACTCTAAATACCTTGTTACTTCTTGCCTATTGTCTTTCCTCTCTTATGTATTGGTAAATAGTATCATCAGTTAGTGACATCAAGTAGGTAGAATATTAGCGCAGTCTTATGAAATAGGTGTAGCCAGTCCGTGAAGATATTTGTATATCACACTCCCGAATTAACCCCAACTGATACAGTTCCAGAATGTGCGATCGCCGTTGATGTTTTGCGTGCAACTAGCACCATGGCCACAGTCTTAGCCGCTGGAGGTGAAGCTGTGCAAGTTTTCAGCGATTTAGATCAACTGATAACAGTGAGTGAACAATGGCCTCTTGAAAAACGACTCAGGGCTGGAGAACGGGGTGGCGCTAAAGTAGCTGGTTTCGAGTTAGGTAACTCACCCTTAGATTGCACAGCAGAATTAGTTGCAGGAAAACGGTTATTTATTAGTACCACCAATGGTACTCGTGCTTTACAACGGATACAAAATGCCCCCATTGTCCTCGCAGCAGCTTTGATTAATCGGGCAGCAGTAGTTAAATTTCTCTTAGAAAACCAACCGGAAACAGTCTGGATTGTGGGTTCTGGCTGGGAAGGTAGTTATTCTTTAGAGGATACAGTATGTGCTGGAGCGATCGCTCATAGTATTTGGCAACAAAGTAATTGTTCCCTAGAAGAAATCAGTGGTAATGATGAGGCGATTGGAGCGATCGCTCTTTATTCCCAATGGCAAAATGACTTATTAGGACTACTCTATCAAGCTAGTCATGGTCAACGATTATTACGTTTAGAATGTTTAGAAGATCTAAAATATTGTTCCCAAACTGATACTTTAGATATTTTACCAATTCAGAAAGAACTAGGAGTATTAAAAAGTCATTAATCATCTGCATCAGGATTTAAAAGATTTAAAGATTTACAAGATGTAATTAAATTATCTATATTTTATTATCCTGTTAATCCTGAAATCCTGGATATCCTGATGTGGCTTGCGCCACGCTACGCTATCAGACAATTTCACCTCTAATATTATTCAATAGCTGTTAACGGTACACCTAACCAACCTGCAAAGTTCTCCATTTCTAGATCAGAAGGATTTTCCACAGCTTTAAGTTGATACTTACCAGAAATCGGAGCAGCTAGAGTCACAGAATAAGTCCGCAATTCATCTTGATGAAAAACAGTAACTTGAATAAGATCATTTACTTGATAATCTTTCAATCGTTCATTTAACTGATTTCCTACCTTAATTCCATCAATAGCTAATAACTCATTTCCTGCATCAATACCCGCCTTTTGTGCAGGTGAACCAACTTCCACAAATTTAATTATCTCTCGCCCATTTTCAGTATTTATCCTGACACCTAGATAAGGTTCTTCATTCTTTTCTTCAACTAATTGCAAACCAAAAGGTTGTAAATACAGATTAAATGGTAAATCTTCCAAACCATGAAGATAGCGTTTAAAGAAATCGCCTAAATCCATACCCGCTACAGACTCAATTACACCTTCCAACTGTTCTGGAGTATAACCAATTTCTGCTTTTCCAAACTGCTCCCACATTTGCCGCATTACATCATCTAAGGAACGCCGATTTTGATGATGAACGCGGATTAATAAATCTAGCAGAAGTGACACCATTTCCCCTTTTAAATAATAGGAAATTTGTGAATTACCACTATTAGCATCTGGACGATAAAGTTTAATCCAAGCATCAAAACTAGACTCTGATAAAGGTTGTATTTTCCGTCCAGGAGTCAGCAAATATCTAGTAATTTCCTTACTCAAATAGTTTAAATATGCCTTAGCATTATAAATATTTGCCCGTAGAGGAATGATTAAATCATAATAACTGGTTGTTCCCTCACAAAACCATAAAGATGGTGTATAGTTTTCTTGATCATAATCAAACACCTCTAACCCTTGGGGACGAATTCTTTTAACATTCCATAAATGAAAGAATTCATGTGCCACTAATTGTAAAAATAGCTCATATTTATCCTGAGTCCGAAATCCAAATCTTTGATAAATTAAAGAACAAGAATTTTTATGTTCTAACCCACCAAAACCTTGTTGAAGTAAATGCAGAAAAAACACATATCTATCATAAGGTAAACCACCAAACATTTGTGATTCTACTTTAATGATTTTTTGGCAGTCAGCAATCATTTGTTGTGGTTGAAAATTTCCTTTTCCCCAAACTGCTAATTCATGGGGTTTACCCAAAATTTCAAACTTATATAATTGATGACAACCAATTTCAAAAGGACTATCAACTAAAGTATCAAAATCTGCTGCTAAAAAAGTATTTACTGTTTCTGCAACCAGTGGTAAACTAGAAGTTACTTGCCATTTAGGGTTGGCTGGAATTACTGTTATTTGCATGGGTAGATTTTCCCACCCAGGAATTCTCAAAAACAACGCTGCACCATTAAAGTAACCATGAGTAGCATCTAAATGATTAGTCCGAACTGTTAGTTCATTGGCAAATACACGGTAATTAATAGTTATTTCTGAAACAGTACCCTTTTCTACCTGCCAATGATTTTTACTAACTTTATGCCAAGATAAAGGTTCATTATCAGCAAAAGCCGCAAAATCTTGTAAATGTCTCTCATATTCCCGCACTAAATATGAACCAGGAGTCCACACTGGCATTTTCAAATCGAGAACTGTTGATGGATAATTGACAATGTGTAAAGTCACCTCAAACAGATGGGTTTCTGGTTGAGACATTCCCACTAAGTAATGAATTTGGGGAGAAAGTTTTGAAATCATTTTGTGTGTTGAGTTTTGAATTACTTATCCATGATTAACAGTCTATCGTTAATCGTCAAGTATAGGCATATAAAATTAATAATATGATGTGTTTTTGATAATTTTATGTAAAGCAAGATTATTGACTGATTTGTAAACCTACAATACTCTTAAAGTGGCGGTTATCGTTGATTGTATCTAATTACAAAGGGATATTTTTCTATAAGTTATTAAAACAGTACCATCTTTTATGCAAGATTTGGGAAAAAACAAGCCGAGGAGTTATCAATTATGACAGTACCTTATGACGAACTGGTTTTTCAATCACCATATTTAGCTGTAGTGAAAGCAAAACAACTGCTAGGGGAGGGAAAAATGAAAGAGGTTGATTATATTTTAGAGAGTTTAGCCGAGTCTATGGGGCGATCAGAAAAAAGAGCAGTAATTAGTCAATTAACTCGATTGATACTGCATATAATTAAGTGGAAATGTCAACCAGAAAAACGTAGTGCTAGTTGGGTAATTTCTATTCGTTCAGCTAGGGCAGAAATTACTGCCAGTCAAGAAGAAATGCCAAGTCTCAATCGAGATTTTTTGGAATCAATTTGGAATAAGTGTTTTCTGGCTGCAAAACAGGATGCTAGAGATGAAATGGGCAAAAAACCAGACATTATTGCTTTAAGTTGGGATGAAGTTTTTAACGAAACTTATACACTTTGGGCGGATTAGAAAATTGCTATTTGTTCAGAGGGAACAGGGAATAGGCACACCGGAACAGGAAAAACTCATGTTTAAAAACATGAGATTGAAATAATGACACTGTTTTTTTCGGGCTACGCATCTTGTAAAAACATCTTTTTTTTGACAGAAGCTCTAAACTGGTGCAAATGAGTGTTTCTTATTTCCAGTTAAGAGTTCCCAGTTAAGAGTTCCCTTCTTTGGTAAAAAATCAGGTTATTTATCTTGATTCTTGGCTGTTCCCTCCTTCCCAATCATTACACTTCATTGCGAAATAGGCAGTTAGGTAACAAACATGATAATTTCTGATCTAGGCTAGGAAAGCAATTACATCAAATTCACCAAGGAGAACCCAGTGGCAATGGAATCAAATGTACTAACAGACGCAACTGTAGATAACCAAGATATAAGTGAATACGTTGCTCATCTACAACTGCACATGACATTACAAGCTCGTAATTTGGTTCCCAACTTCAAACAAACAATACAAGATAGTCGTCAACAATTACTTCATCAAACCCAAGCCGAATTTGAAAAATTCGCTTCTCGCCAAGGTTTATAGATTTAAAAGCATTTTTACAGGATTGCCCGGTAAACGTAAAGCGAGCGTGTCTTTAGACCTGAGATATAAGCGACATGGGCGAATAAATTCGCCTAACTCATTGACTGGTAACAGTAGATGTGATATAATAACCCTAATTACGGAATTTAAGTATAACTAAACAACGTAAAAACTTAACTAATTTGGTTGAGTGCGTAGTCATACCTAACGGTATTGCAGTTTAGGAAAGCTAAGTTTGGTAAAAAATAAAATTATTGATAGCGAAGTGCGACCTAGTAATTGAGTACGGTAGGGCATACCGGAATTAACGCTTTAGGAGAATCGACCTCTACTTTAGTTGGAGTAATCCTGTTATTGCAAGTTGGCTCATTGATTAAAGAATCTCAGTGTCTAAAGACGGTGAGAGTGTCAACAAAATTAACATAAAATAAAAGCAGATATTGTGGTTTTCACCCCAAGGGTGTGCTCGCGGTTTCTGCTTTTGATATTTTTTTACGTATTTAGTTAAGAAAATCACTCTTTGGGAACAAGACCTAAGAGTAAAAAACCGTTAGAATAATTGCAGCAATACATCAATACTCATATTTTGTAAAGGTTAAATGGCGGCTTGAATTAAAATGACTTCACTACTCCCTCGAAACCTCAGCGTTGTTATCCGGCCAGTCCAACATAGGGATTTGGACGGGATTGACCGCTTAACTCAAGAATCATTGTCCCATCTTTCTCCCCAAGAAGCTGGTGCAGCCATGCGGCAAATGCAATGGCTACGCCACTGGTACGGGTTACTCAAATTCTTAAGTTGGTTTCCCAACCCACTACAGTACCGCTTCTGGGGCTATGTTGCCGAACAGGGACGGATACTACTGGGAATGATTCAAGTATCGCCCTTTAACCGAACCCGCAGCACTTGGCGAATTGATCGGGTAATGTTAGCAGGGACTGGCGACAAAATGGGAGTAGGTTCACAACTCCTGCGCCATTGCTTTGAATCAATTTTAGAAGCACGGACGTGGATATTAGAAGTTAACATCAATGACGTTGATGCCTTAGCACTTTATCGCCACAATGGATTCCAACGGCTGGCAGAAATGACATACTGGGAAATTAGTCCCCAGCTATTAGCAGAATTAATCCAAACTGAGCCAGATTTACCCAACTTATTACCAGTCAGTAATGCTGATGCTCCATTGCTATATCAACTAGATACAGCAGCAATGCCGCCTTTGGTAAGGCAAGTATTTGATCGTCACACCCACGACTTTAAAACCACTTTGGTTGGGGCTATTGGTGACGCGCTTAAGCAGTGGATCACAAAAACAGAAGTTGTGAGTGGTTATGTCTTTGAACCCCAGCGGAAAGCAGCCATTGGTTATTTTCAGGTGCAACTTGATCGCACAGGCACAAATCCCCATATAGCGACACTGACGGTTCATCCAGCTTATACTTGGTTATACCCAGAACTATTGTCTCAATTAGCCCGGATTGCTCAAGATTTTCCCCAACAAGGTTTACAATTAGCCTCTTCAGATTATCAACCAGAAAGAGAAGAATATTTAGAGCGCATTGGGGCTAAACGCAGAGAACATACCCTGATCATGTCTCGTTCAGTGTGGCATAAACTGCGAGAATCGAAATTTGTCTCCTTAGAGGGGATTCAGTGGCAAGAAATGTTACAAGGGCTGCAACCAACCCGGAAGCCCATACCTGGGGGGATGTCATGGATGCCGCAACCACAGCAGGTACAGCCAGAAAGAGCTATACCAGTGCAGTCGGAAATTGTGGCTTTCTCTCATCAAAACTCGAATATAATAGATACACCTTGCCCATTAGATTCAGCCACAGATACAACCCAGGAGCAACAATAGTGATCTCTCAACAGCAATCAAAATCATTTATCTCCGCTTTAGGTGTTGATGTTGGTAGTAAACGCATCGGCTTGGCGGGGTGTGATGGTACTGGTTTGATTGCTACGGGTATCACTACGATTGAGCGCAAATCTTTTGTCGAAGATGTGGAGAAAATCCAGCAAATAGTCAATGAGCGACAAGTGCAACTTCTCGTTGTTGGTTTACCTTATTCTATGGACGGTACTATAGGGTTTCAAGCCCGTCATGTCCAAAAATTTGCGGCTAGACTGGCGGACGCGCTCAAACTTCCTTTGGAATATATGGATGAAAGATTAACTTCTTATCAAGCAGAACAACTGATAATAGCTGAAAATCGCTCCCCGTCCAGGAACAAGGGTTTAATTGATCGTAAGGCTGCTGCATTGATTTTACAACAGTGGTTGGATGCTAGGCGCAGTTCGTTACAGAGATCAGTAACATTTACCGACGAGTGATCCCTTTTAACATGGTATTCTAAAAACTATTACTTGTATCTCTCGATTTATGGTTGACATCGGCTGTCATTTAGCGGTTCAATGATTTCCATATTTAAGAGTATTGTTAAAGTTACATAATTCACCTATGAATTCATCTCCATTTCCCGAAGACAATGATCACGATTCCGAGAGTTCTCTGATTTTAACAGATGAGCTAAAACGAACCCTAGAATGTTACATTGAGCATACACTCTCAGTGGAGGGTGAGACATATGTTCTCCTTCTCCCTGTGGATGCACCAATAGAAATTTTTGCTTGGCAAGTTGATGGCGATGACGAAGAAGCCGTCTTAGTTGAAGATGATGATATGATTGAGGAAATTTTCGGCACTGCTCAAGCAGTTCTTTCAGAGCAAAATCTGATTCTCAAGAATACTGCTCATGCTTTGACTGTAGCAGGTGAGTTGCCTCCTGAAGATGAATCGAAATTCTTCACTTTAGAAATTGAAGATGAAGAAAACGGTTTAGAACCAGAACAATTAATGGAAATTGCCACTTTTTATCATGATGATCAGGAGTATGCAATTTATACTCCCCTTGATCCTCTGCTCTTTTTTGCCAGAATTACCAAAACGGGTGAACCAGAATTACTTTCTCCTGAAGAATTCCGTAAATTTCAACCGCTCTTAGAAGAACATCTGTTTAATGAAGTTGAGTAATTGGTAATGGGTGATTGGTAATTGGTAATTGGTAATTGGTGATTGGTGATTTAATTAATTACTTTTGCCTTTTGCCTTTTGCCTTTTGCCTTCTTAGTTTTATGTTTGGTGTAATTATTTATCTCAATAACCCTATTGATTGTAAACTGCTGAGTAATTGAGCAATACCTTGTGCAGCTAGTCCAACACCAGTAAGTAAAGCCGCTGCTATTGCAGCAACTTTCTCCAAATTAATACTTTTATCTTGTGCATAAAGACTTCCCGGAACACCACAAATAAAAGCGTGTTTATTCAGTTTGTCCTGACTGCACTTGAAGATTTTGAATTACCAGAAATCCCCAGAGAACCTATCCCCATTATTGTATAATAGATTTATTTGTTGTTTCTTCAGAGGATTTTACCATGAAAACCCAAGCAAAATCAACACTCTATGAAACTGACTTTAATTCGTGGTTAGAACAAACCGCAATTATCCTTAAAGCCGGAAAATTAAACCAATTAGATATTGAGAACTTACTAGAAGAAATTGAAGGGATGAGTCGTAAAGAAAAAGATGCTCTCGAAAGTAATCTTATTCGCGTATTACAACATTTACTCAAGTGGAATTATCAACCAGGAAAACGCTCTCCCAGTTGGTCTTATACCATTATTGAACACTCTCGCAGATTAAACAAAGTCTTGAAAAATAGTCCTAGTCTGAAGCCTTACTTCGATACTGTTTTTGATGAATGTTATAATGAAGCTTGTAAAGCTGCTGCTGTTGAAACCCAACTTCCTTTAACTACTTTTCCTGAATCATCTCCCTTTACTAAATCTGATGTGTTAGATGTTAATGTTGATGATTATTTTATTGAATAAAATCTATTTAAAGTAAGTTGCTAGTTAGGTACTCTGTCTGAATCAGGATGTCCAGGATTTAAGGATTTACAGGATTAAAATAGCTATGGGTTAATCAACTTCATCGTGGCTACTAATATTAACTAAAATAATTGTTTCATCTTGTATTAAAAATACACAAACAATCCGATACTCGTAAGTGAGACTACATGAATAAAATTCGCTGAGTTCACCTTTTAATTTATGTGTTTTTAGCGAAGGATCGAAAGGATCGATTTTTAGCTTTTCTAATACTTCTCCATATTTATCAACTAAATGAGTAGAGATCAAAAATTTGCCGCGTATCGAACTATTTCTAGTTTACAAGAATATATTTTAATTGACCAATACACACAATGCACGTTGAACAATACTGGAAAACTGATAATAATAAATGGATTTTTTCAGAATTTGCTGATGAAAATACCAGCTTAAATCTAGCTTCTGTTCCCTGCCAAATTTTGCTGGCAGATATTTATGATAAAGTAGATTTTAATGCTAAAGTTTAGAGTTGAAACCACTACCCTACTTAGTGCAAGCCCGGTTAAGTAGGTTTTGACGGTAAATGTAGTATCCTCGTGTCTTTAGTCCGGGGAGTGTGAATCAAAAAGATAAATTTAATTATACATAATTATGACTCGCAACCATCTATTAGAGCCTAACTTGATTTTAGCAGGTTCAGTTTTGACGCTGACACCAGATGTAATCCAACAATATGGGCTGAAAGGGCTAGTATTAGATGTGGATGAAACTTTAGTCCCGATGACAACAAGTTCTACTTTCCCAGAATTGCAAGCATGGATAGCAGAAATTCGGACTTGTACAGCATTGTGGTTAGTCAGTAATAATTTAAGTGAAGCGCGAATTGGTGGGATTGCTCGTTCTCTCAATTTACCTTACTATTTGGGTGCGGCTAAACCCTCGCGGCGGAAAATTAGAGCAGCATTGCAAGAGATGGATTTACCTGCACATCAAGTAGGTATGGTGGGCGATCGCCTGTTTACAGATGTGTTAGCTGGTAATCGCTTGGGTATGTTTACAATTTTAGTTGAGCCTATTATTCATCCTGATTTTACAGCCCTCCGTTCCCATCCTATCCGCAATATTGAAGTTTGGATATCGGAAATTTTGGGTGCATCTATTACAGGTAAGGTAATTAAAAAGTAGAAATCTGTAGTTGTGAACTACCCACACTGACCTGACGGTACAGTGTGGGCTTCCTGCCCAGCAAAAAGCGCAGTAGTAGATTTCTTTCGTCCTCTATTACTCCGACTTACATCTGGGCGACAGGCTTTATCCCCCGTTCCAGAGGTCATAATTCGTAGTCCCTCATCTCTGATGTTTATTGCGGCATTAATATCTCTGTCATGCTTGCTGTGGCACTCTTCACAAGTCCAGTATCTGATGTCAAGCGGTAATTTTCCCACTTGATTAAGGCAGACATGACAAGTCTT
>JAKOGY010000082.1 GCA_028658405.1 Dolichospermum sp. ST_sed8
CTCCATGATTGGATTGGGTTGGTTAGCTTATGTACGGACTGATTACCGTGATTCAGCTAACAACGAATCGCACTAGTGTAAATTAATTAGGGCTTTTAAGGCTGCTTTTAAGGCTGGAATATTAGCCAAATCAGTTTCTAACTCGGGAATTTCTCCTTCAGCCGCGACTGTAATCATGATAATGACGTTACGGGTGACAGGGAGTGATAAAGGTTGATTTGAGGAAGTAGCATTAAAATCAAGATTAGCCCCATATCTTTGGGCTGAGTCTGTGAATAATTCATTAACGTAATCTCCTGTTTCCCCTTCATTCCACAAGACATCACCTTCATTAGCAGCAGAGAACCAATATTCGTCATATTGTAGAAATGTTTGGCATAGTTGCACCAATTCTTCTCCTAAGATTTCCAGATCACCATCAGCACTCATTGCTGTCCTAGCACTACCATTAAGGACACCTATTATCGGGGCTACGTCTGATCCTTGTAAATGCAAAAACAAACGACAGACAACATAGCGAGTTTTACCCATCATGCGATTAAACATTTTTTGTCTCCTGTGATTTCAGTAGATAATGAAATAAACCTCATCCATTTTGAAACCTGAATTAATGCGAGCAAGATGCTCTTAACAGCAGGGAGCAAGATGCTCCCACTACTTAACAGCATGGAGCAAGATGCTCTTAACAGCAGGGAGCAAGATGCTCCCACTACTTTCAATAACTCTGGTTTTCATCTTAGACGGGTTTTACTATACAAATTTATATTGGCAAACCAACACCGATAATTGACAACTGAGAATTAACCAATGCAGTAAAATTCTTTGATAAAATCTCCAATTACAGGGAAATCAGGTATAGCATATACTGATTCATCAGATATATCATCATCATTAGTAAATTTCTTCCCAAATTGAGGATTATCGTAGAGAGTGAGATTTTGAGAGTGAGAATTTGTGAGTATTGTTCTGGTAGGCGCTTTGAAAAAATTTAATTTTTGGGCTGCTTCTAAATTTTTGTTTGTTTTTTCAATTATCTTAGCTTTTCTGATAGCTTGCGATAAAAAGATGATTAATTGTTTAACTATTTTGATTGACTTCATATCCTGCTGATGGATAACTTCAGCCCGCATCAAATCTACCATACTATAAATATTTTTTTTGGTAATGGTAGCATCTTGAAACGGCAGAATTGCCATAAAAGCTGTAGAAAATAAAGTGAGTTCGTTATCTATGCAGAAACTTAAAATAGTTCTTCGGGCGCTGATTTCTATATTAGGTGGTTGAATTAAATCTGGGTATTCTTGAGCGATTTTATAATAAGTGCCAGCGAGAACAAAGTTAGCCTGATGGCTTAGGGGTAAATCAATAATAATTTGCAGGCTTGGGGGAGTAAGATTAAAAAATTCTTTGGCTTTGTCTGGGGTAAAATTTTGAATGACTGAGCGATCGCCACTAGAGGAAAGATCCACCCATTGACAAACAATACCTTCTATTTTTAATCCAAATCGGGGTGTACCATACAGTTTAGCTCCAGTTAATGTAGCTCCAGATAAATCTGCACCATTCCATTCTACTTTAATTAATTTTGCCTGAGTTAAATTGGCATGAACAAAACTAGTATTAGTTAAATTGGTATTGGTCAAATCTGCCCCGGTTAAATCAGCACCACTTAGTTTTGCTTCACTTAAATCTGCCCCGGTTAAATTAGCTCCTCGTAAATCTACCCAACGAAGATTAGCTCCTCGTAAATCTGCACCAGTGAGGTTAGCTAAAGATAAGTTGGCTTGTCTGAGTTCGCTATTTCGTAAGTTAGCCCCAGTCAAGTCAGAAGCACTTAATTCTGTCCCCTGTAGATTGGCCATTTCCAAGTTAGCTTCTCTGAGGAAACATCCTCTCAAATTGGCTTCACCCAGATTAGCACCCCGGAGGTTAGCTTGGCGAAGTGTGGCTTCTCGCAAATCAGCACCACTAAGATTGGCATCTGACAGATTAGTACGAGTTAAATCAGCACGAAGTAACTCACTACGAACTAGGGAAGCTCCACAAAGTTGAGCGCGACTCAAATCTGCCCGCACCAAATTGGCAACGTTGAGACTACAGCCGTTAAGAATCGCATCAGTAAGATTTGCGCCACTTAGTCGAGCCACATTCATTTGGGCATCAGTTAAATCAGCTTTACTGAGATTTGTACCACTTAAATTAGCTACACTCAAGTTTGCTTGACTCAGATTAATGCCACTAAGATTAATGTTACTAAAATTTAATTCTGTGAGGTTAAGACCACTAAAGTCTAAAACCCCTTGTGCATATTTTGCGATTAATTCTGCTTCTAAAGTCATGAATCTACCCTGTTATTGCCAACTTTGAGAGTTGGAGTTGGTAAAGTATCGAGAGAACAAGTAAAAATTAAATTTTCAAAATGACGATGAAAATTGGTATTTTAGGACTAGGACTGATTGGTGGTTGTTTAGGTTTCGATTTACGTTCACAAGGACACTATGTTTTAGGTGTCAGCCGTCGTGAATCAACCTGTGAAAAGGCTATTAACCTTGGTAGTGTTGATCAAGCGTCGTTGGATTTGAGTTTGTTGGCATCAGCCGAAGTTGTATTTATTTGTACTCCTATAGGGTTGATAGTGCCTCAAGTGAAAGAGTTAATAACTCATTTACCAAAAACTACTATTATCACTGATGTTGGTTCAGTTAAAACACCTATAGTTGAGGCAATTTCTCCTTTGTGGGAAAATTTTATCGGTGGTCATCCCATGGCAGGAAAAACAGATGTTGGTATAGAAGCAGCACAGCGGAATTTATTTGTTAATCGTCCGTATGTATTAACACCAACAGGGATAACACCTGGTAATGTTGTGACAATTGTAGAAGAAATTGTGCGATCGCTCGGTTCTATTATCTACCATTGTCAACCAGAACAACATGACCGGGCTGTGAGTTGGATTTCTCATTTACCTGTCATGGTTAGTGCTTCTTTGATAGCAGCTTGTTTAAGTGAAACAGATCCAGAAATCGCCACATTAGCCCAAAATTTCGCCAGTTCAGGGTTTCGGGATACGAGTCGGGTTGGGGGAGGAAATCCCGAATTAGGAGTAATGATGGCACAATATAATCGTCAAGCATTGTTACATTCTCTAAATCAATACCGCGAAAATTTAGACGAATTTATTCAGATAATTGAGCAGGAAAAGTGGGAACTATTGGCAGAAAAGTTTAAATGCAATCAACAAGCGCGTCCTGGTTTTGTAGAATAAACAACTGGTGCGTTATCAATAAGATAAGACTCCTATTTGATTTATACTTACGTAGGGTGGGCATTGCCCACCAAAATCTGCCTACTGTGGGCATTACCAACCAAAATCTGCCTACTGTGGGCATTATCAACCAAAATCTGCCTACTGTGGGCATTGCCCACCAAAATCTGCCTACTGTGGGCATTATCAACCAAAATCCGCAAAAGGCGGGCATTATCAACCAAAATCCGCTTACGGTGGGCATTGCCCACCCTACACTTGAAAAAGTGCTTGATTTGAAATACAATTGAGGGCGCAAGCATTGCGCCCCTACTTATTGTGATCTACACATTAAATCGGAATAATAACACATCACCTTCTTGGACAATATATTCTTTCCCTTCACTTCTTACCAAGCCCTTTTCCTTGGCTGCATTCATTGAACCGTGTGTGACTAAATCATTATAAGCAACAGTTTCTGCGCGAATAAATCCTCGTTCAAAATCAGAGTGAATTACTCCTGCGGCTTGAGGTGCAGACATTCCCGCATTAATTGTCCAAGCACGGGTTTCTTTGGGTCCACAGGTGAAATAAGTCCGCAAACCTAAGAGGGTGTAAGTTGCCCGAATCAAGGATTTTAAACCACCTTCTTTTACACCCAAAGATTCCAGAAAATCAGCTTTATCTGCTTCTGGTAATTCCACTAATTCCGCTTCTACTTGGGCAGAAACTATGACAACTTGAGCATTTTCGACCGCAGCAACTGCTCGCACTTTTTCCACAAAGTCATTACCTGTTGCTAGGTCTTCTTCAGAAACATTAGCAGCGTAAATAATTGGTTTATTTGTAAGTAGTCCTAAACCTTTAATAATTTCCGATTCTTCGGCATTTAAACTGACTTGACGGACAGATTTACCTTCATTTAAAGCAGCGGCTAATTTTTCTAGAATTGTTACTTCAAACTGGGCATCTTTGCTAGTGCGGGCAAGTTTGCGAGTTCTCTCAATGCGTTTTTCAATTTGGAATAAATCAGATAAACCCAGTTCTAAATTAATGATTTCAATATCTCTGGCTGGGTCTACAGAACCAGCTACGTGAATAATATCATCATTTTCAAAACAACGGACAACATGAACTATGGCATCAACTTCCCGAATGTGGGATAAAAATTGATTCCCTAGTCCTTCTCCTTGACTTGCACCTTTGACTAAACCAGCAATATCCACAAATTCGACACGAGCGGGGACTATTTGGACTGAGGTGGCAATCTGGGACAGAACGTTTAATCGGTCATCTGGGACTGAGACCATACCAACATTTGGTTCAATGGTGCAAAATGGGAAATTAGCGGCTTCAGCTTTAGCATTAGCAACTACAGCGTTAAATAAGGTTGATTTTCCGACGTTGGGAAGTCCGACAATTCCGGCTCTTAGCATTTTAGATTTTAAATTTGGGGATGAACTATCTACTATAAAGATAATTCAAACAGGTTGAGGTATGGTTTGGGGAATTGAACCGGGTACTGTTTGGGGAATTGGTGCTGGTACTGTTTCTGGGACTGGTTCCGGGAAAGGTGGGGGAATGCTTGGCTCTTTTGGTGTAGGTTGAGGACGTGGTGGGAGGGGGTTTGGTTCAGGAGTGGGAATTCGGGGTTCAGGGATGGAAATCATGGTAAGTCTCAGATGATGATGTAAAAAATGTTGTAGAGACGTTCCATGGAACGTCTCTACAAAAAATATGACTTTTCACAAAATGGGTATGCTTTAGTTGAAACTCCCCTTTAAACAAATAAATTCGGCGTAATTACAGCTAAAACTCCACCTACTGCGGACGCAACTAAGGAAACAAAAGCGGCGTTAAATAGCCACCATGCGGCATCTGCAAGGGCTTTTTTACTATCAATTGCTTGTTGTTTGGCTTGTTCTTTAATTATTTGGAGTCTTCTTTGGGTTTCTTGCTGGATGCGTTCAGCTTGGTGTAATACCCTATCCCGCGCTGATTCAATCCGATTGATGATTTGATTAGCTTGTTCTGTGGAGATATCTGGACGAGAACTCAGGAGAGCAACTAGGGTATCACGGTCAAATTGACTTAAGCGATCGCGCAATGCTTCAAATCCTGCTTGCGGATCATCGAATATTTGGGCAAAATCCTGCTGAATGCCTTCATAACTTAATTCGGGACGGTCTAGAGAGTTGAGATAGTCGCGGACTTTGCCAAAAATACTGTCAACTAGCGATCGCATTTTTTGCTGAATTTGCTCGAATTGCTCAACTATGGAGTTACGCACAGATTCAATTTGGTCAACAATTTTGTTTGCTTCTGCTTCGGAAATATCTTCACGTTGAGAAAGCAAAGCTACTAATGTGGAACGGTCAAATTTAGAAATGCGGTCGCTTAAACTACCAAAACTTTCCCGGGGTGAAGATAGTAACAATTGTAAATCGCGTTTTATCCCTTCCGGATTCAGTTCTTCTTTGTTGGTGTTACGCAGGTAATTTTCTAAATTGGCTTCAAAATCTAGCACTTGTTTAGTCGTGCGTTGCGCTAAACGTTGGGGGGCTTTAATAATATTAGCGATCGCTTGTTGTACAGAATCAATGATTTGATTAACTTGCTCTTCACTCAAATCATCGCGTCCAGCCAGCAATTTAACTAATGTTTCCCGGTCAAATTGCGATAAGCGATTACCTAATGCTACAGCACCTTCTTTGGGGTCATGCAACAACTGTTGTAAATCTCGCTGAATCCCTTCGGGGTTGAGTTCTGCCAAATTAGTATTCCGCAGATATTCAGCTATAGCTGTTGTTGTTTGTGCATACTGTTCTTGTGCTTTTTCGGTAACTTGCTGTGGTGCTTGCAGAATATTATCTTTAACTTTTTCCAAAGAATCTAGAGTTTGATTAATTTCTGACTCACTTAAATCTTGACGCTGACCTAATAATTGCACCAAAGTATCTCTATCAAATTGGGATAAGCGAGAGCGCAAAAGATTTATTCCAGCTTGTGGGTCTTCTAACAGCACTTGAAAATCACGCTTAATACCTTCAGGATTGAGTTCTTCCTTGTGAGTATTCCGTAGATAATCTTCTACCCTTCCCCGCAATTCATGAGCTTTCTGTCCGGCTTGTTCTTGCGATTGTCTAGCTTGGTCAATAATCTGATCACGACTGCTTTCGAGTTGACCAATAATATTATTAACTTCCTGTTCGCTAATATCGTGACGTTGCTGGAGTAAGGGGAAAAATGTATCC
Organism: Dolichospermum sp. ST_sed8; assembly: GCA_028658405.1. Classification (GTDB taxonomy): domain Bacteria; phylum Cyanobacteriota; class Cyanobacteriia; order Cyanobacteriales; family Nostocaceae; genus Dolichospermum. The sequence goes on from JAKOGY010000082.1 coordinate 6,499, forward strand.
CGATTAAATTTACTCAACCGTTCTTGTAACTCTTCAAAACCCACTTCTGAATCTTCCAGCATCATGCTGAAATTGCGCTCAACTCCTTCTGGATTGAGTTCTTCTTTGTGAGCATTCCGTAAATAATCTTCTATTTGACTGCGAAGTTGTTGGGATTTTTCCTGTTTTTGTGCTTGTTGCACAATTGGTAAAACTTCTTGACGAATATTTTCTAATTGTTGGGAAATTTCTCGCACCCTGTTTTCATTAAGATCACCCCGTTGTTTGAGTAAATTAGTGAAGTAATCTTGATTGATTGCTTCTAAATTATGACGGACATTACCGGGATTAGCATTAGAGTCATAAATAACTTCTCTAAATTCATCTTCAACCGTAATGCAGTTAAAATGCCAAGGGAAAGAATTGAGAATATAATCTTCTACATCTACCTTGATAGTATTCTCAGGTTGTTTTGATAATTTCTCAGAAACTTGAGTACCAAAATTACTGGCTTGCTCACTGGTTTTGGTAATAACCTGTTTTACTTGCTCAATAATTTTATTCACATCCACATCTTCAGCTTTACTGCCAATGTTCTTGAGTTCATTTGTGATTTCTTGAATATTAATATCAGAAATATTAACTCTATCTAATACTGCTGTTCCTGCTGCACTCAAACCATATTGAATAGCTTGATTCAGAAAACCATTGGTTTGTTTGCCATTTCCGCCACCAACAGTTATTAATTGTTGCAGTCTTTCACCTAATTTTTCTGATTTTAATTCTTCTGGACTAGCAGATTTTAATAAATTAATTACCTTTCCTGTCGTATTTTGGCGATTTAAAACTTGTTTCCAAGCAGCTTCCAGTTGGTCAGCAATTTTATTGATATCTGCCTGAGAAAAATCTGCTCGACTACTGATTAAATCTACAAAAGTCTGACGATTGATATTTTCCAAGAATTTACTATCACCGATATCTCGCAAATTTACATCTTTTAACAATTGGTCAAATTGATTTCTAATTTCTTTGATATCTATCTGTGGGAAATTTAGTGAACTAAAAGAAGTTTGCAACGTATTTTTAATACTATCAGCATCAAAACCAGAAGTTAATTCTCGACGGACTGCGGCAGTAATTTCTTCAGCGGTAGAAACCATCTGTTTTTGAGCAACATTCGCACCAATAGCAGTCGTGGCTGTACCGAGCAAACCTTGAATACCCGAAGTGACAGTGCTAACAAAAGAACCAACTATAGAACCTAGGGCATTAGAACCCAGCCACATGATGACAGTGAAGTAGGTTGACCAAATAACTACACCGATTATTGCTCCTAAAAATGTACTTTCAATTAAACTCAGTTTCACCGCTAAAAAACAAGCAAGGAATAATGCCAGACTGGAAGAAAAAATTGCCCAAATCCCAATCTTAGCTTCAATTTTGCGAATGCTCTCACCTAATGTTTGTGCATCATCAACATCAGAATATACACCAGTTCCTAAAGCTGAAATTCCCGAAGCTACAGAGAGATTTGTGAACAACAATTGAAAAGCAAACGCCATGAGGACACCACATAGCAATGCTACCAAAAATTTAGGACTAGAAAAAATAAATGGTGTTTGGATTGAAGGAGTTAACACCTCACCTGTTATTCTTATAGGTGCTAATCCTAAATGTAAATAGCTCAATTGGAAATTCATTACCAAACTTGAAAACATCATGCTTTTCTCCTTTAATTACGAACGATACTTACTGTTTACTTCGCTTTTCAAGTGAGTAAAATCTGGTTTTGTTTGAAATATGCAAATCAAATGTTATATAGGACTAATATTTGATTTTTGAAATATACGTAGGGTGGGCAATGCCCACCAAAACTATTTGATTTTTGAAATATACGTAGGGTGGGCAATGCCCACCAAAACCCCTATTCTGTGGGCAATGCCCACCAAAACCCCTATTCGGTGGGCAATGCCCACCAAAACCCCCTATTCGGTGGGCAATGCCCACCAAAACCCCTATTCTGTGGGCAATGCCCACCCTACTTAAAATTTTTCAAATATCATTTATTATTCCTATAGATAAATATTAGCTTCATTTTTTCGCTCAAGTCTTCTGCCATTCGACACATTACGTCTTATGAGCTTTTTGAGAAAAGTCCCCCACCTTTAAACCAGTAACATTATCCAATTAACTCAGCAACTCGAATTGCCGAAGTGATAGCGCCTTCATGTAAACCATCACTTAAGTAAGCTCCTGCATGGTAAGTATTATTCTCACCATTTGTCATCATAATTTCGTTTCTATAACGGAAAGATTCAACAGTGTAAAGAGGCGTGTGGTGTTCTTGAATATGGATAATTTTGTCTTCAGCTATCAAGTGATCTAATTTAAAAGCCAGGCTGTATGCAGGTGATAATGATATGGCACAAAGCCGATTCAGATAAGCATTATATCCCCATCCTTTGTGAGTTTGAAAAAAATCAAATTCTGAATATTCTTTAATGCCGGATCTGGCATACATTGAAGTATCAGTATGAATCACTGTTTTAGCCTGGTTTTTTTGCCATGGAGAAAACCATTTAATTTCATCTTTTGTTGGGTCAGATAATAACTGTATTACTTGGTCGGGTGGCGTTGCAAAAACTACTTTATCAAACAGATAGTTGTCACCATCTGATAGCCTAATTTGAACAGAATCAGATTGTCTAGAAATTTCTGCAACATCAATATTCAGCAGGATTTCACCTTGAAAACGTTCTCGGATTTTTTCAATATAGGAATACACCCCTCCTTTAATTCTCAACCACTTGACAAATACATAATTTTGTAAAACAGGAATTACCAGTTCCGCAGGCACATTATCAATTAATTCAAAGGGGATTGAGTAACAGTACATTGCCAGCAATTTTATCCAGTCGTTGCGGATAGACTGGCAGTTTAAATATTGAGATAATGGTTGATTATACAGGTCTTTTCTTTGAGAAAAATATGATATTACCCATAGTGCGGCAGAACTAGCATAGAGAGTATTTAGCTTCAACTGTTCAATTAACCGCTGAATTCCTGTAAAGTTATTTTGAATCATTAAACCGGAAAACAATTGGTGACCATTTTGCCAAAAAATTCCTGAACCAAGTTCTACTGGTTCTAATTCCACATCCAACTCTTTCATCAATTCCCGGAAGTTATAAAAATTATCAGGAAATTCCAGAACACCAGCTTCTAAAAATTGGTTGGAGTCAGATTGATTGGGTTTAACATTTTTATTTAATGTCCGAATATGACCACCTAGTATTGGTTGTTTTTCAAAAACTGTCACATTATGACCTTTTTTATTGAGCAGATATGCCGTTACCATTCCGCTTGCACCACCACCAATAATTGCTATTTTCATATATCATCTAGTAGGAGTCAGGAGTCAGGAGTCAGGAGTCAGGAGTCAGGAAGAAGGAGTCAGGAGTCAGGAGTCAGGAGTCAGGAAGAAGGAAGAAGGAACAAGGAACAAGGAACAAGGAACAAGGAACAAGGAACAAGGAAGAAGGAACAAGACTGTGTTTTTGGAGAAGTTTAATCATTACTTGATTTTCTAATCTCTTTGTCTGTTGTTATATTAAAAATGAGTTTTCCTATCCATATAGGATTAAATTCTACTTGTTGAAAAAATCTACGAATTTTGTATTTCCTGATATTTATTAAAGTGATAAAATCAAATCCCCTGATAATCTTTGATAAAGACTTGCCCCAGTCCAAAATGTTGGAGCAAAACCGGGATAACCAGATGAAGCATTACAAAAATAGAAATTTTTTAAAGATGTTTGATGATTTAGTCTGCTAATTCCCATATTGCGAGGGGTGAGATTAGAACCATAGGAATTTCCCTGGGGACACCAACAAAATCGCTCATTTGTTGTCGGACTGCCAGTTATTTTTAAAACTAGATGCTTTCTCAGATTGGGAATATAGTTTTTTTCCACTACATCCAGAATGAAATCTAAGATTTCTGCTTTTTTGGCTCTGTAAGCCTTTTTATCTGTTTCTTTTAAATTTTTGAAGTAATCATAATTAGCAACGGTCAAAAATTCAATAATTTGATGTCCTTCTGGACAGTCTCCCTGATTTTCTGTGATTAATGTGGGTGTGGTAATGGCAAAACTGGGATTAGAAAAATCATGGTTTTCATACATTTGATAAAATGCGGTATTTAAATCTTGATGACCTGTATGAAAGGTATTCCATTTGCCAAAACCATAATCTCTTAAATCAATATCTTTAACAACGCAATAAGCCATATAATTAGAGGGAGAATACTCATAATTAAGCTTGTTGCGGACTGTCTGAGAAAACTGTTCTAATCCGATCATCTGAGCGGCTTTTTGAGGGTCAATATTGCAGATGATAGTTTCGGCAGTAAATTCACGCGTTTGATGGGTAATTCTATCAATTGCCTCAACCCCAGTTATGGTTTTATTTATTAATTTAAAATCAGTTACTTCTTGATTGAGTAATACCTCACCACCATTTTCTTGAATTACCTGGACTAAGGAATTAATGACATATTCAAAATGTTGTGTCGGGTAAAAAGCTCCTTGTTGATATCCAGTAAACAAAATCACCCAAGCATAAAAAGAAACTTGATCTGGAGGTAATAAAAAATCAGGCCATTGCAATGCTAATAAAGTTTGTGCTTCTTTCGGTAAATTGAATTTGTCGAAAACATCCTGAAGTGTACTTTTGAGATACATAACAGCACAGGAAACTGCACTAAAATGTTTAAATAATTGAACCGGATTGATGGGAGGTGATAATTTTTTTACCCCTATGCTGGTTTTTTCTACTTCCAAAATAAATTGACAAATGCTTTCGCTATCTTCAGGAAAAAGATTACATAGCCGACGGATTAATTCTGATGATGATGAAGGTATATCCAGTGAATATCCTGGCATTCTCATGTGATCAAAACCATCAGGATTGTATCGTTCAAAGGTGACTTTTTGATCTAAGTTCAGTTGTTTAAGAACCCGATTGACAGTGTATCCTTCACCGCAATCCCAAACGTAATGAAGTTGGGCATTAAATTTATATTTATTCGCAATTGTAAATGTGTGACCAAAGCCTCCTGGATGTTCATGAGCTTCCAGTATTTGGACTTTCTTCCCGAATTTTGCCATTAGAGATCCAAATACCAGTGCTGATAAGCCACTACCGACAATTAGGTAATCCGTTTTCATAAAACCTCACAAGATAGGTGGAAATCTAGTAGAACAGGGCTAAAGTGCTGTAGATACACCTGCTGAAGGCTTCATGGTCGGCGTTCTTTGCCAAAAACCAAAATTGACAATCTCAGCGGTTAAAACCGCCCATGTCGCTTATATCTCTTTCTCTAAAGCCACTGAGGTTTACGCTTACCGGATATTTCTGTAATAAGTTAAATATGCATCAGATGAATCTAATTTTTCATGAATCCTGAGAGGTATTTAATCATCCTGAAGATAGAATTGCCACTCTCGATAGCAAACCAGAATCATGGGAAAAACAATAGTTTTTGAAGAAATATGCTTTGATTAAGATAGACAACCAAAACTATGCCCTATGCCTATTAAAGTTCATCTAGTTGTCATTATTAATAATAATACCTTATTGGTATTTTACACGGAATCAGATTGCTGGGAGTTTCGGTTAATTAGTGCTGGTGGTGAAGTGTTTGGTGAACAGAGAATTTACTATAGTCCAGAAGCAGCAGAAAAGGCAGGACGGGAGTGGATTTATCAGGGATACTAATGATATAGATAAATCCGTATCATTAGTAATTTATTAATTTTACTTTAATCTTTTTCTTTTCAGCTTTTCTCTTCATTGTTATCAAACAATTCTAATAAACCAACTGTACCAACAAAAAATGTATAAACTGTATATTTGATTGATATTTGATTTCGAGCAGGTGCATAATAAGCGGCAATTAATGCTTCGATAAAATGAGCAGATAAGGCGATATGGGCAAGTATTAAAGCCGGGTTTAATATATTAGCAATTGGTAATTGATCATTCGTTGTGATTGTTTGGATATTCCATAATTCTAAAGCGATCGAACTGGTGATGAGTATAATGGATATGATTTTGAAGATGGGGAATAATTTTATTTTGATATCTTTGAAGTTCATGTTCTTTAGAGAATGTTTTTTGACAATTTCCCCACCATTCACAGTAGATAAGAATAAATTACTGTTTACGCTCTGAAAATCTACACTTACATTAAAATTTGTCATATCATAATAGTTACACATTGGGATGCAATGTCAAGAAATCTAAACTGTGGAATTAAAGCATTATTCTAAATAATACATATGACAGACTCCGCTTCTAACAACACTCCTGAATTACTCTCAGTCGCTGAAACGGCTCAATTACTTGCTGTAACCCGTCAACGAATACACGACTTAATTAAGAATGGTCAGATTATAGCTCATAAACTTGGACATTATTACTACATAGAAGCGAATGAAATAGATAGATACAAGAATCAGCCTAATGGAAAACCTTATCAACCCCGTAGTACAAATTCTCAAGTCAACTCTATTGACAAATGACAATAGAGTGATAGACTTAAGTTATATTAATGTAGTCAAGGTTAAAATAATGCTTCCTTTTCAATTGATTTCTACTGATTTTGCAACTCAAAATGAATTGCAGCAAGTTTACAAAAGTGAGTATGGAATTCTCTATCAGGGAGATTGTCTAAAACTTCTGTCAGCATTACCTAATGAGTCTGTAGATATTGTATTTGCTGACCCACCTTTTAATCTTGGCAAAGAATATGGTGAAGGTGTAAACGATAATTTAGCAACAGATAAATATTTAATATGGTCGCAACAATGGCTAAAAGAAAGTATTCGAGTCCTGAAAAATGGTGGGAGTTTATTTGTATTTAACTTGCCAAAATGGTGTATAGAATATGGTGCATATTTGAATCAACAAGGAATGTGTTTTCGGCATTGGATTGCTTGCAGAATGCCAAAAGCTTTTCCCAGAGGTAAAAAAATGTCTCCTGCTCACTATGGACTACTCTATTACACTAAAGGGGAACCAGCAGTTTTTAACAAAGTTTACACACCTATTCAGGTATGTCGACATTGCGGTGGAGAAATTCGTGATTATGGTGGACATCGCAAAAAACTTAATGAAAAAGGTATTAACTTAATGGATGTTTGGGAAGCACCAGAAGATGTTTGGGAAGATACTTCTGATGCTGATTTTAGTGAAACTTTATGGACATTAACAGAAGAAATCTGGACTGATATTCCACCAGTTCGTCATCGTCAGCATAAAAAACGAGTTGCAAATGAACTTGCGCCTATTATGTTAGAGCGCATTATTGCAATGGCATCTAATCCAGGACAAATTGTAGTTGATCCATTTGGAGGTTCTGGTACTACATTTTATGCAGCAGAAAAACTAAAACGTTATTGGATTGGTTCAGAAATTGGAGATGTAGATCCAGCAATAGAAAGATTGACTGATTTGGATAAAGGGATTATTGAAGAATGGGAATCAGCAAGGGGAAAAAAGAAATTTAAGCAACATAAAACAATTGCGGCACAACTTTCAATTCCTTTCTTAACATAACAGGGAATTTCAGATTAATGCACGTCCATCTGTTCCTTTCGTAAGTGTTGGTACATTGCTATCTAGATAATCATGTTCAATTACAAAGATTGCCAAAAATCCTTCTTGAATTTGAACTGCTTTCCAAACATCAAAATATGGTTCTAATTCTTCGTAGTTACCAATTCTATCTGTTAAGTAAGGGTAAATTTTTCTGCTGGGAAGTACCAAAGCAGCACCTAGAAAAACACCACGCAATAATCCGAGAACCATTTTATTAATTGCTCGATGACTTGAAGAAATATTACCAGTTTCCCACTCAAGAGCGAAAAGATAATTATCAATCTTTTTTGTTGCGTCTATCTTTCCAGGTGATTTAGTTGCATAGTTAATTGAAGTTTCCAATTTCCAGCCAAATTGATTCTTCAATGCAATCATGCAGGCTTCTTTAATTGGCTTGACACCATTACCATGTTTTGTAGGATTAATTGTAAAGCTGGATGTACCAGGAGGATACACGATAAGAGAGATAGCATCACGAATTTCAGTACGAATAATAGACCAGTCATTTGACTCTTCAAAACTCCCAACACTTATTAAAGAAACTTCTTGAACAATTTTCATGTTAACTACTCACAACATATTTGACCACCTTACAGCAAAAAGACCCAGAACCGTCGGGAATAGAAGGATGGAATGATGTTTGCATTATTGAAGCCCTCTATCAATCTATTGAAACAGGTCAGCCGGTGCAAGTAAACAATTTTGATCGTGATCAACGCCCGACATCGGCTCAAACTATTGAACTTCCTGCTACTGAACAGAAACCAAAATTAATTCATGCTACTCCAGTTGGTGGTAAAGCTTAAAGCCAAGTTGGTTTAAAGGGGAAACAAAAAATCTTTAATCTTTTCCCTTTAACTCTTTCTCTTGATCATTGTCAAACAATTCTAATAAACCAACTGTACCCACAAAAAATGTATAAACTCCATATTTAATTGCTGGTTGATTTTTACTTGGTGCGTAAATACTAGCAATTATTGCTTCGATAAAATGAGCAGATAAGGCGATATGGGCAAGTATTAAAGCCGGGTTTAATATATTAGCAATTGGTAATTGATAATTGTTTGTGATTGTTTGGATATTCCATAATTCTAAGGCGATCGCACTAGGAATGAGAATACTGGAAATAATTTTAATGATGGAGAATAATTGGGTTTTGATGTTTTTTAAGTTCATTAATGTTGGAAAATAATTCATTTAATTAAATCTGGCTGTAAATAAAGTTGAATAGCTTCTTTAATATTCTCTAAAGCTTCTTCTTGAGTTTCACCTACTGAAGTATAACCTGGCAATTCTGGACACCATATAGCCCAATCTCCTGTTTCTGGATCTGATTCAAGAATCACACGCCATTTCATAAATTAGTCCTTGATTTTCTATGAAAAAAGTAACATAATAAGTTCATTCTTGTCAAAATTATGATGAGACGCAATATCTCTAATGATTGTATTTAGAGTTCCTATTTTCAGAGGATCGTGAGCAGGAACTGTAACATGATGCTCACCATTCAATTGGGTTGTTAATCTAATGTGACTACCTGTTTGATGACTAACTTTGTACTCTAAACTAGCAAGAGCTTTTACTAATTCTGTACCTGATAAATCTCGTGGGAGTTTCAAGAAGCTATTACCTCATCTCGAACTATATGTAAACGAATAATTTTAGGTCGTTTTTGTTCATCAGGAAAATGACAGTGTACAGCATCACGAATCATTCCTCGCAGTGTTTCTATATCATCAGCTTGAGTAAAAATTGATTGGCCTAATGCTGTGGCTGTATAACCACCATCTGGATCGTCTTCAACGAGAAATACAATTTCAATCATGGGGATATTTTCTTGAAGTTAAAATTATTGTATAGCAGGAATGGCAATTCAGTAAACTAAAATCTAATATTTTGGATTTTATTTCATCAAATTATTCATTAATTCATCAATTTTTAAAAGCTCCTGCGTAATTTGCTTTACCATATTTAGTTCATTTTCAGGATCTGGTAGGTAAACAGTTTTATATGATGTAGCTGATTTATGGGCTACCTCACCTCTGTTTTCCCCAAATGTGTTCATAGTAGCAAGCCAAATAGAATTTAAATCAACACTATCTATCCCTATTGGTAAGAGTAAGGCTAAAATATTAGCTTCTTTGACTCCATGATTTTGAATTATAACATTTTTAAAACTTTGCAAAGCTAAGTTTGTTTTATTAATGATCTTGATTTTTTCATCTTTAACTGTTTTATCCGCTTTTTTTGGTGTTAGTGTGTCCGGTGGTTTATCCATAGTTAAACCAGAAAAACCAAGCAGACATATTAGAGTGTGACTAGTCTTATCTGTATCTTCCCAAATTTTTATAGCATTATTAGCAACTTCCCAAGCTCTATCTTCAAGATAAGATTCAATTTCAGCATGAGCAAAAACTCTGTATGCAGCAGTTTTGGATAACTGACTCTTAGAATATGAACCTGTTGGACTAATTTTAGGTAGAAATTGCTTTTTTAATCTATTCAATTCCTTGGTTAAAGTGCGAAACTTAATGGATTTTGGCATATTGTATAAATACCTTATCTCAACCCATTGAAAATAATTCTATTATCATGTAGTTCAGGTAAGTTAAACTTTACATCTAAAACTTTTTGTAGACTTACACCCCATAACCTCAGACGATGGTAAATCTCAGGAGTATTCTGCGTTCTGCGTTCAACAGCTTCTCTGAAATCACTATTTGATGAACATAGTTCTTGAAAAGCAAATTTAACTTTTTCTTGACGATCTTCAACAGAGTTTCTGATTATCTCATCTGAAAAATAAAAAACCATTACATCTAAAATTGCTCGATTAAATTGGCTTTGATATTTATTATTCTTATTCGACCATATACGAGAGAAGTTTTTTTCTCCAAATATATTAATAGTTGTTTGGACTGCTGCTTCAAATTGATTAACTACATTTTTAATATCATAATATTTCTGATTATTAAGCCTTTCACAAGTCATGTCAAGAAATTCTTTAAGATTTCCTCGATAATCAGATAAAAAATAATGAAATCCTATGTACCGCAATAGTAATTCAACATCACGCATCCGAGGATCAGGATTTGATGATTTAAATATCTTTCTGAGAGCTTTACTTTCAAGTGATTGATCATCTAACCAATTGATAAAATCACCTGGATGCAATGCTTGTCTTAGCTCTTGAGGATATAATGGAGTACCTCCTATATTCAGTCTCAGAAAAATTTTATAGAGTAAGTTTTCGCTAGGCCAATTCCTAATTAATACCGTACGAATAGTTTGGTTATCGAGAGTATTAAGTTCAGAACTCAAAAAGACATCATTTTTAAAATCTTCATATTTTTTGCCGATTAAATCACGTCTAAATTCTAGATTTCTTAAAGCAAAGGCATTGTTATTATTCGATATATTTTCATCACTTCCACCATAAAATTGCAGAATAGTTAACAATCGTTGTTTACCATCAAGAACAATGAATTTACCTTTTTCCTGACGATTAGCAGCTAATACTATTTGTGGGACTGGAAATCCAAGTACAAGTGATTCGATAAACCTACTTTTACGAGTGATATCCCAAGCGTCTCGTCTTTGAAATCTTGGATTTAGTTCTATATTACCCCGATCAAGTTGATTAAAGATTGTCTCTGTTGTCCAGTCACTACCAGAAACAACAATTTCTGGAATTTGCTTTAATTCAGGAACTAACCCACTCAGTGGTTCAAACTTAATTTCTTGATCTTCCTCTTCTTCAAAAAATATTACTTCTTCGTTAGGCATAGTTTTATTCTGCATAAAGGTTTGAATTTAAATATAATATATCATATTATTTCTTTAGATTCTAGATTTTATCAATTTTTACTTTAAGCTTTCAACGCTTCTTTTTTCTTAAAATGACAAATCAAAATCAAACCCCCCTGATAGATGCATTAAAAGCCTGTACAACCCGTCCTCATACTCCATTTTACACCCCAGGACATAAACGCGGTGCGGGCATTTCTCCACTGTTAACTGATTTACTAGGTAAAGATGTTTTCCGCGCTGACTTAACAGAATTAGCAGAATTAGATAATTTATTCACACCGCAAGGCGTAATTCTTGCAGCACAAGAATTAGCAGCAGAAGCTTTTGGGGCTGAAAAAACATGGTTTTTAGTTAATGGTTCTACCTGCGGAATTGAAGCTGCAATTCTCGCTACTTGCAGAATGGGAGATAAAATTATTCTCCCACGAAATGTCCATTCTTCGGTTATTTCTGGATTAATTCTTTCTGGTGCAATTCCTATTTTTATTTATCCTGCATACAACTCAGATTTAGATATTGCTCACAGTATTACACCGAAATCTGTAAAAACCGCATTAGCAAAACATCCAGATGCCAAAGCAGTGCTGATAGTTTATCCTACTTATAACGGTGTTTGTGGAGATTTGCCAGCGATCGCACATATTACCCATCAATATAATATTCCTCTCATTGTAGACGAAGCACATGGCGCACATTTCCATTTTCATCCTGATTTACCCACCTCAGCTTTAACCGCAGGTGCAGATTTAACGGTACAATCAATTCATAAAACATTGGGGGCAATGACACAGGCATCAATGTTACATATTCAAGGAAATAGAATTGATATTGATAGAATAAATAAAGCCTTACAATTAGTTCAATCTACCAGTCCTAGTTTTATTCTTTTAGCATCTTTAGACGCTGCACGTCAACAAATGGCAATAGATGGGAAAAAACTTCTTTCCCAAACATTAGAACTGGCAAATAAAGCCAGAAATAAAATTAATCAAATTCCTGGTTTATCAATTTTACAACCTACCGATTTTTTAAAATTAGATCAAACTCGCTTAACAGTGAATGTTTCTCAACTAGGGATTACCGGATTTACCGCTGAAGACATAATTAATGAAATGGGTGTAACTCCCGAATTTTCATCTTTACAAAATCTCATCTTTATTATTAGTATCGGGAACACAGAAAGCGATATTCAAAATCTAATTCAAACATTGTTTAATCTTACCCAAGTCAAATCCTTGACATCTGAATGTCAACCGTGTAAGGATAAAAACGATGATATGATTGCCTATTTTATGTGCATTTCTCCCCGTGAGGCTTTTTTTGCTAATAGTGAAACCCTCCCTATAGAGAAAACCCTAGAAAGGATTTGTGCCGAAATTATTTGTCCCTATCCTCCAGGGATTCCGGTATTAATGCCAGGAGAACTAATTACAAAAACAGCTTTAGAATATTTGCAAGAAATTCAAAAAATGGGTGGTTTTATTACAGGTTGTGCAGATGAAACTTTGCAAACTATAAAAGTTGTGAAAGGATAGCTTGATGTCATCTCGTTTTTTTGTCCCTTATTAACAGAGAATAGTTTTGAAGACCTACTTTAAGGAGAGACTTTCATGACTATTTCCATGTATCAAGCCTTAGTACCACCAATCATTCGCTCTCTCAACAATCTCATGGCCATTCTGGAAAAGGGTGCTGCACACGCAGAAGCTAAGAAAATAGAGCCGTCAATACTGATCACTAGCCGACTTTATCCTGATATGTTGCCGTTAGTGCGACAAGTCCAAATTGCTTCTGATATTGCTAGAAGAGGTGCAGCTAGACTGGCCGAATTGGAAGCCCCCCAAATGGAAGACACCGAAACTACCTTTCCTGAGCTTATCGCTCGTCTTCAAAAAACCGTCGCTTATCTGGAAACATTAACACCAGAGCAAATTGATGGTACAGAGGAAAAGTCAATTTCTCTACCAATAGGTAAAGAAACCATGAATTTTGAGGGATTACCCTATGTCCTTTACTTTATTCTGCCTAATGTCTATTTTCATGTCACTACTGCTTATAACATTCTCAGACATTCTGGTGTAGAAATTGGTAAGCGGGATTTCCTTGGTAATCCTTAACTATCAATAGTTTCACAAAAGGATACAGCCGGGATGCTTGCAAGTACGATACTGAAGCGGCTAAAACTTAGATATAGCCACAGTTTTCAGATCATTTGCCGATTTGCAAGGGTATTGCGGCTGTATCCCAAATTGGGTAGTCTGCCACGTTATTTGGAGATAAGAGGTTGTTTGATAGCTTGCGTGGCGCAGCAATAAAGTGTTTTGCTGTGACTTTAGGCACTTTTAGATCCCCCCTAACCCCCCTTAAAAAGGGGGGAATTAGAGTCAAAGTCCCCCTTCTCAAG
>JAKOGY010000083.1 GCA_028658405.1 Dolichospermum sp. ST_sed8
ACCCTACAATACTATTCAATTTTGATTTAAACATAGGGATGAATATTAATTATATCAACCGCTAAGGAGGTGAGGACATCAGCGGTAAGTAATTTGATTTTTACTTACCGCTGAATTTTTACCCTCTATGGTAAGCTCCAGTGTACACAGAAGTGATTAAGTCGCCCCCTAACCCCCAATTTTGGGGTAACAAGAATTTTCAAAGTCCCCCAGAATTGGAGGATTTGGGGGGCGAAATAGGCCGAAACGAAGATAGGTAGGACTTGTGTGTACACCGTAGCTATAGTAAGAGAGGATGAAATTCAACTTACAAGCGACCAATATTAGTCAATCCTAAAACAATACCAATACCGATCACATGACCAAAAGCCATAGCTCCAATGAATCCTGGTACACTTACAGGTAATATAGGCATAGCGGGTCCGACTTTAGCCGATTTCAGGGCAAAAGTGAATAAAAGTACAACTGCGCTGCTGGCACTGATAATGATGCCGACTGTAGGACTCCACACTGGTGTAACAGGAACAGATGCTGCGGCTAATAAGATTGATGACATCAAAGTGTGTTCTCCTAAACCAAAAAACGAATATAATCTTAGAGAATTATAAAATTACTCAGGACAAAGCAAACGTTTTTAATTGAAAATAAGATCCTTTTGTGATTATTTGTAACTTTTCTGATAGAAATGCGGGTTAAAATTTGCGGTATTACTCAACCACAGCAATCTCTAACTATAGCCTCCCTGGGTGCAACTGCACTAGGATTTATCTGTGTGCCTAGTTCCCCTCGCTACGTTAACATAGCTCAAATTCAGGCAGCTATCGTCCCAATTGCCCAAAATATTGATAAAATCGGCGTTTTTGCTAACACTACAATTTCCGAAATTAGTCAAATAGTCAAAGAATCTGGTTTAACAGGTGTCCAGTTACATGGAGATGAAACACCGGAATTTTGCCATCAATTACGTCAACATCTACCACAAGTAGAAATCATCAAAGCGATGCGAGTCCGCAGTTTCGAGCATCTACAAACCACTAAGAATTACATTGATTATGTAGATACCCTACTACTTGATGCTTATCATCCCCAACAGCTAGGAGGAACAGGACAAACCTTAGATTGGCAAATGTTGCAGGAATTTAACCCCACTTGTCCTTGGTTCTTAGCTGGTGGACTTACACCAGATAATATTTTGACTGCACTTAGTCAAATTCACCCTCATGGGATTGATTTATCCAGTGGTGTGGAACACTCACCAGGTAACAAAGATTTACACAAAGTAGCTCTATTATTTCAAAAGCTAAAGAATTGGTAATTGGTAATTGGTAATTGGTAATTGGTAATTGGTAATTGGTAATTGGTAATTGGTAATCAGGAAAATTCTTACCCCCTATTCCCTATTCCCTATTCCCTATTCCCTATTACCAATTACCTATTACCAATTACCTATTACCTATTCCCTCATTAATAAAATGACGCTTGGTGACGAATCAAGTTGAAAAATTCTTCACGAGTTTTGTGTTCATCTTTAAAGATACCGACCATTGAACTGGTAACAGTCCAAGCACCTGGTTTTTGCACTCCGCGCATCACCATGCACATATGACTTGCTTCCATGACAACAGCAACACCTTTAGGTTCAAGAACCGTTTGCAGTGCTTCGGCAATTTGTCGAGTTAGTCTTTCTTGTACTTGCAATCTGCGAGAATACATTTCGACAATTCGCGCTAGTTTACTTAATCCTACTACTTTTTGATTAGGAATATAAGCAACGTGCGCTCTACCCATAAATGGCAGCATATGATGTTCACATAAGCTAAAGAAGTTAATATCTCTAACTAACACCATTTCATCATGTCCTTCATCAAAGATAGCTCCATTGATGAGGTCTTCTAAAGATTGATTGTAGCCACTGGTGAGAAATTTCATCGCCTTAGCTACACGCTTAGGCGTTTTTAGGAGTCCTTCCCGTTCAGGATCTTCTCCTACTCCTACGATCATTGTTCGCACTGCTGCCATCATATCATCCATAATTTCCTCAGATGGTGGATGTATTTCTGGTTCTCTACCATCATGGGTATTGCGATCAGGTCGGACATTAATAGCTTCTGCTAAATCAGGAATCAGAGGGGATTGGGCGCGATTAGAACCGTTTGAACTAGCGATAGTCATGATTGAATTTTGGTACGTTGTCAGTTGTCAGTTGTCAGTGATAATTGACGAAATCACTAATTAGAGAACACCAGCATTGGACATGATGGTCAATTCTTCAATTACTGCTTGTTGTGGTAATAAAACAGTGTGCAAAATTGTTGCGGCCACAACTTCTGGAGTTAACATTTGAGAACGGTCAAAGTTAGCCTGGACTGTGGGAGTATCCCAAATTTCAGTATTCACACTACCAGGACAAATTGCGATGACGCGAATACCATTGGCACGTTCTTCCTTGGCAAGAGTTTGGGATAGGGAAAGAAGTCCGGCTTTGCTGACACAGTAAGCTCCCCAACCCGGAAAAGCTTGTTTGGCTGCTATAGAAGCAATGTTAATAATTGTCCCTTGGCCTTGTTGCCGCATTCCTGGCAAAATTCCCATCATGCACTGAAAGACACTGGTAAGGTTTAAATTAATTACTTGTTGCCAGTCTTCTAAGGGTGTTTCACTTAAGTTACCTGTATATCCAATACCAGCATTATTAATGAGAATATTTATGTTGCCAAATTCATCAGCTATCCCTTGAATTTTAGCTTTGACTTGAGCAACTTCAGATAAATCTACACAAAAGGCTTGAGCTTCAACGCCCAACTCCTGTGCAGCTTTGGCTACCAACTCTAACTTATCTTGAGAACGACTGACTAAAGCCAGATCTATGCCAGCCTTTGCAAATGCCAAAGCTGTTGCTTTCCCAATTCCACTACTAGCCCCTGTAATCAAGGCGCGTCTTTTTTGCTCAACATTCATAGATTTTCCAGCTTTTTGGCAATGCTGTCAGCCCACAGATATTTATAACAAATGCCTATAGCTGAGAAGATTGTTAAAAATCTTTAAGCAGCCATAGGCAATTATAGCATTGCTGTGATTCTATGCCATTTTATTGAATATTTTTAATGAGCGAGTTCTGTAAAAACGCCGATATTGCGGAATTTATCATAACGGAGTTGACGGCGTTCGGCTGGGGTCAAACGATTAAGTACGTCTAAGTTTTCTAACAAAGCTTGTTTTAAATTTGTAGCTGCTGTTAAAGGGTCAGAATGTGCGCCACCCAATGGTTCAGGGAGAATTTGGTCAATAATCCCTAAGTTTTTGAGGTCGTGGGAGATAATTTTTAATGCCACGGCTGCTAGGTGGGATTTACTAGCATCTTTCCATAAAATTGCGGCGCAGGCTTCCGGGGTAGCGACGGTATAAACTGAGTGTTCAAACATCAATAGGCGATCGCCCACACCAATACCCAAAGCCCCACCAGATCCACCTTCACCAATAACTGTACAAATAATGGGGACATCAAAACTGAACATTTCCCGCAGATTATAGGCGATCGCTTCACCTTGTCCTTGATGTTCGGCTTCTATGCCAGCCCAAGCCCCAGGAGTATCAATAAAGGTCAAAATTGGCATACTAAACTTATTGGCGTGTTCCATGAGGCGTAAAGCCTTACGGTAGCCACCAGGAGCAGCCATACCAAAGTTACGAGCGACGTTATCTTTGGTATCTCGGCCTTTTTGATGTCCTAACATCATCACAGGTTGTCCAGCTATGCGTCCCACACCACCCACTAAAGCGGGATCATCTCCGCCACAGCGATCGCCATGCAACTCCATCCATTCATCACTAATAGACTGAATATAATCCAAAGTGCTAGGACGGCGAGGATGACGAGCTACTTGCAATCGTTGAGATGGTGTGAGACTACTAAAAATCTCTTCCCGCAATTGCATTGCCCGTGTTTCCAGTTGGCGAATTTGCCCAGAAACATCAACACCATTTTCGTCAGCCAATTGGCGAATTTGGTCAATTCGGGTAGCCAGTTCTGCTAAAGGCTTTTCAAAATCTAACAGTAGCGGTTTGCGCTCAGTTGTTGCCATATTAAGGAATTGGTAATTGGTAATAGGTAATTGGTAATTGGTAATGGGTAGAGATTATGGAAAAAGGCATTAACACCTATTACCTATTACCCATCACCCATTACCTAAACTAACAATGGTTTAAAACCGTGCTTAATGGACATTTGACCAATTTGCTCCATTTTGTCTACGGTAATCTGATTCCGCCCCCAAGAAAAGTTTGTGTATAACTTCTCAAATTCCAGCAGCATTGATTCGGCAAAACAAGCAAATAATTGACGGCCTGGTACATCCATATTGACAATTTTCATAATTTTCCAGTCAATCTCTAGGGAATGCTCCACAATGCCACCATTTAACACATACACCCCTGGATGCTGGATTTTTGTGCCTAAGTTTTTAGGATAGCCACCATCAATTAATAGACAAGGTTGTTTTAATGTTGTCGGGTCAATTTCTACGCCTTTGGGCATACTCGCCACCCAGACAACAATATCTGCTTGGGGTAATGCTTCCTGTAATCCCATGATTTTACCCCGTCCTAATTCTGCTTGCAGTTCTTGGAGACGTTCTTGATTTCTAGCAATTAATAGTAATTCTTGGACATCTGTTTTTTTATCTAGCCAGCGGGTAACTGCGCTACCAATATCCCCCGTTGCACCGCACACAGCTACAGTTGCCTTGGATAATTCAATTCCTAGTTGTTTAGAGGCTTCTTCTACTTGCCGACAAATAATGTAGGCTGTATGAGTATTGCCTGTGGTGAAGCGTTCAAAATCTAGGTTAATGTTACGGACTTGCTTAAACTGTTCTAAATTAAAGTTCTCAAAAATAATTGAAGAAAATCCGCCCAAAGCTGTAATATCAATGCCATGCTTTTGAGCATGAGCCATTGCGTTGAGAATTTTGCGGGTTGCGGCTTTAATGCGGCGATTAGCCAGCATTTCCGGCAAAAAGCATGATTCCACATACTTTCCTTCTATTTTTTGCCCAGTGATGCTAGTAACAGTGATATGATCAACTATTTGTGGCGGTGCGCTACACCAAAAGTCTAGCCCCTGATCGGCATATTCTGGATATCCCAATTCTTGAGCTACGGATTGAGCGTGTTCTAAACTAGTCAGATGTCCAATTAAACCAAACATGGAGTGATATATTAGGCGTGTGCGGTGGTGCAAAACTGTGAAATTATTAAGCAATATCAACTTTGGATTTTAGGTTTTAGATTTGGGAGAAATCGCAAACTATAATATGCCAACGCGGGATTAAAGATAATACCTAACTATTAAAAATACTACATAAGGTGTCAATATGATTCGTAATTATCCTCTGACTCCTTCTTCCTTCGTGTCCTTCGTCCCTTCGTGGTTCATTTAATCCATATTCTCCTAGTTGGAAGGGAGTCGCTCCTGACTCCTATTTCCCTGGGGTAACAAAGTCGTCACCCCTGTGGGCAATTGTTAAACGGTTGCTAGTCCGTAAGCAGAAAGACGCATGATGTCGCGGGTAGTAAAGCCAATGTTACTTAGAGCTTCACCGTATTGAATCATAAAATCTTCTACTAGAGCATCTTTTTCCATTGCTAAAACTTTAGCATCGTCTGCTACTTGGTTCAGCATTTTCCAGACAAGGGGCAGATTTTGGCGATTGGCTTCCTCTAATTCAGTCTTGGATTCTGTAAAGTTTTCTTGCAACCACACTTCACCAAAGTTGAGATGGCTGTATTCTTCTTTTACTACTCCTTCTGTGATTTTACGAGCAAAATCATCAGCTACGGGAATGTAGATGTTATAGGCAGCGATCGCAAAACATTCAATAATTAAAGATTGAATCAGGAGGCAAGTCACGACTTTACCTTCTTTGGCGGCAGTTTGGAAATTGTCGTGGAGTCCCAAGAAAAACTTTTTAGCAAATTCCAAATCTGGAGTCACTTTTAAATTCCGTCCACAGGCTTCAAAACCTTTTTTGTGACGACTTTCCATTTTCGAGAGGCTAATTAGTTCCTTTTCCTTTGCCGGTAGTAGTTGAGCTAAGGTAATGTAATTTTCGTGGGCTTCTTGTTCCCCTTCAATCACAATGGCGTTGATGCGGCTATAAGCATCCTTATATGTTTCGCTGGCAAAATCAAGTTCTTCAATTTTGGCAAAATCAAGTTCTTCAATTTGGTCTACAAGCTGCGGCATAGTCTGTATTACTCCGTTAACCCTGGTCATTTGATACAAAAATTGAACTTATCCGGTAAATTTGGGATAATTATCATTGTGATTTAATTTAACTTAACAAGAAACTATAGTAATTAGATTAGTTTTTGCTGATTGTTGTGCTACCAGAAAAACAAACGTATGGGACTTTGTTAATTCTACCTTAGTAGCGATCGCAGTTACGGCTTTTTAAATTTTCACCAAAAATTTGGGTCTCAAGCCTGTTCCTACCCCCGTCCTAGAAGGACGGCTTTCTCTTGTGTTTTCACCTTTAGCTTTATTTAAGCAGGGTGCAATTAGATTAAACATAGCTTAAAGATTATTTCGCGCAAAGACACAAAGGAGCAGAGCTAAGATAGAAATGAATAACTCTCTGTGTAGGTTAGGAAAATGGCAGCACAAAAACTCAGCGCAACCGAATTACAACTAGCCCTCAATAGTTTACCAGGATGGCAAATTCAAGAAGGCAAATTATATAAGGAATATAAGTTTAACTCCTTTGCTACAGCCTTGGGTTGGATGGTTAGTGTTGGTGTTCACGCGGAAACAATGGGACATCACCCAGAATGGTTTAATGTTTACAACACCGTCCAGGTAAATCTGATTACCCACGACATCGGTAATGCCATCAGCAATTTGGATGTAGAACTGGCGAAGAAAATGGAAGAAACTCATAATCTGTAATTGTGACAACTGACTAACTCGTTTCCTGAATCTGCAACCTAATTGTGTGTTCTGTTACGCCACTTAGTTGCAGTTCCATGATTTCTCCTCCCAGTGGTTCAATGCAGGTGAGAAGCGATCGCAAATTGGGTGTACTTGCACCAGTATCTACATATAACCTATCCGCTAAATTACTAATTTTTTTCCAAGTCATATACAACTTGGCAATAGTTTGTTCAATTTGGGATGCTTGATTTACTAAGTCAGCGGCGATACTTAAACAACCAACTCTTTGGGCTTCCTCTAATGCGGTTTCAATATCTATGTCTTCTGCTATTAACGCTTGAACTTGAGCGGCAGATTTGAGATATTTGCCTAATTGCCTGGCTTCTGAGGTGGCTTGTTTGACAGTATCAACGTCAGGATTGGCGGCTATATCCCTTTGTAATGCCTTTTGGTGTAATTCTGGCAGTTTTTCCATTTCCTTGACCAGAGGGGCAATGTAGCGCGGTGGCAGACTGTTATCTGCGGCTTTTTCCCTAACTTCTTCTGGTAATAAATCGGAGGACATAGCCGTCCATTCGTCACTAAGTTGACGGACTTCTCTCCGGGTAATGCGATCGCCTTTTTCTGCGGCTTCACTCACCATCTGTTGCACTTCTGGCGAGGCTTTGGCGGTTTCTACAAATGCCCGTTTACTAAAGTTATTAACAGTATCTGGGTTCAGTTTGCCATCGGAAATCAAGGTATCAGCACTGTTGGCTAATTGAATCCAACTGTAAGCTTGAGTTTTACTAATTTCTCGTTCTTTGAGCCATTTAAGAAAACCAGTACCGCGCCCATCTCCGCCTTTTTTCTCTCTGTCACGGATAGCGCGGAGAATCCGGCCTCGCCATATTTCTGTTTGCAAATCAAAGCGATCGCATACCTGCCATGCTACATCTAGCTGCTGGATAAAATCAGACTCAGGAATTAGTTCATCTTCTGGATCTGGTAATGCAAAGTCTAAATCTGCTGGCTGTTGGAGTGCAGCAGCAATATCATTCATAGAGTCGGTATCTTGCACGATGGGTAGCTGGTTGAGGTATGCGATTTGTGCTTGTATTCACACAACTTACGTTTATAAAATTGGTGATAATCAGCAATTAAGTATTATACTTTAAAATCTGAATTTTAGGTGACTGGAAAAATGAGAAAATGTCAGTTGTCAGTGGTCAGTTGTCAGTGGTAAATACTGTTCCCAATTCCCTGTTCCCTATTCCCTATGAAACAAACTGCAAAAATCCTCGACGGTAAGGCATTAGCCGATAAAATTCAGCAAGAACTGAGTGAGACAATTAGCAAATTACAAGGTAAAATTGGGCGATCGCCTGGGTTAGCAGTATTAATGGTTGGTGATAATCCCGCCTCATTTGCTTATGTCCGCAACAAAGAAAAATCCTGTGCCAAAGTCGGAATTACCTCTTTTGGTCAACATTTTTCCACCCAAACCAGCCAAACCGAATTAGAAGCAGTGATTGCTGAACTGAATGAAGATGAACGGGTAGATGGGATTTTAGTCCAGTTACCCCTCCCCAATCATTTAGATGCTGTCAGTCTATTACATCAAATTGCACCGGATAAAGACGCTGATGGACTCCATCCTGTGAATTTAGGACGACTGGTGCGGGGTGAAACAGGTTTACGCAGTTGTACTCCTGCTGGTGTCATGCGGTTATTAGCAGAATATAAAATTCCTTTACAAGGCAAAAAAGCAGTTGTGATCGGCCGGAGTATTTTAGTAGGGAAACCTATGGCTTTAATGCTATTAGAGGCTAATGCTACAGTTACAATTGCTCATTCCAAATCTCAAGATTTATCCACTATTACCCAAGATGCTGATATTCTTATTGCCGCAACAGGTATTCCTGGTATGATTACCGCTGATATGGTGAAACAGGGGGCAGTTGTGGTAGATGTGGGGATAAATCGGGTTACAGATAGCAATGGTAAAAGTCGTTTAGTTGGTGATATTCAGTTTAAAGCGATCGCTAATGTGGCAGAATATATTACCCCTGTTCCTGGTGGTATTGGTCCAATGACAGTTGCTATGTTATTGCAAAATACTGTTTCTAGCTATTTACAAACAACTGGCAATTGAGAAATAATTTTTATGAATATTCATGATTTCTCACCAAAAATGTGAGCATTTCTGCCCCAAATCCCCGTAAAATTGGGACACATACAAATAACAGCCCTATATTTTGAACAGTCAAGAGGAATACAAAGCATGGTAGCAACGGATAAGAAATTTGAACCCCAAACAAAATCAGAGTCGGCTAAGTTTAACCTCGCTACTTATCTACAAGAACGACAACAGCTTTGTGAACAAGCTTTGGATAATTCCATTACCGTCGTTTATCCAAAAAAGATTTATGAAGCCATGCGCTACTCCCTCTTAGCTGGAGGTAAAAGAGTTCGTCCTATTCTCTGTCTTGCTACTGCTGACATGATTGGTGGCACAATTGAAATGGCTATGCCTACGGCTTGTGCGGTAGAAATGATCCATACTATGTCATTGATTCATGACGATTTACCCGCAATGGATAATGATGATTATCGTCGCGGTAAACTGACAAATCATAAAGTCTATGGTGAAGATGTTGCTATTTTGGCAGGAGATGGTTTATTGGCTTTAGCCTTTGAACACGTAGCCGCCCAAACACCTACAAACGTACCTAAGGATAGAGTCTTACAAGTGATCATTCGCCTTGGCAAAGCATTAGGAGCGGCTGGCTTAGTCGGTGGTCAGGTGGTAGATTTAGAATCAGAAGGTAAGTCAGATATTTCCTTAGAAACCCTGAATTTTATTCATAATCATAAAACCGCAGCCCTATTAGAAGCTTGTGTCGTTTGTGGGGGAATTATTGCTGGTGCATCTGCCGAAGATGTGCAAAAGTTAACTCGTTATTCTCAAAACATTGGCCTAGCTTTCCAAATAATTGATGATATTCTAGATATCACTGCTACCCAAGAGCAGTTAGGTAAAACCGCCGGTAAAGACCTTACAGCCAAGAAAGTCACCTATCCTAGTTTGTGGGGAATTGACGAATCTCGCGCCAAAGCTCAACAACTAGTTGCTGAAGCCTGTGCTGAATTAGAATCCTATGGTGAAAAAGCCATTCCTTTGCAAGCGCTCGCTCACTTTATCACCAGTCGGAATCACTAAATCCAATTTTGGATTTTGGATTTTGAATTGCTGACTCCATACAACCACTACTCACACTTACTAACCTCACCAAAATACCATGCAGGACATAGGCGAAATTGTTAACAACCGCGTGCTGCTGGTTGCGCTTGTAGCTTGTTTTGTGGCTCAAGGATTAAAGCTTATCGTTGAGTTAGTTAAACATCGCAAATTAAACGTGCGTGTTTTAGTGACTACTGGAGGTATGCCCAGCGCCCATTCAGCCCTAGTAACAGCCCTAGCAGACGGCGTTGGCCAAACTTTAGGTTGGGCATCTCCAGAATTTGCTCTAGCTACGGTTTTTGCTATCATCGTTATGTACGATGCTGCTGGAGTGCGTCAAGCTGCCGGTAAGCAAGCAAAAATACTCAATCAAATGATTGATGAATTATTCCATGAAAAACCGGACTTTTTTCAAGACCGTCTCAAGGAATTATTAGGACATACACCAGTTCAAGTTATTGCTGGTTCGGTTTTAGGTGTAGCTATTTCTTGGTTAGCGCGGGCTGTATATTAGTCATTAGTCAGTGGTCATTAGTCAGTGGTCAGTGGTCAGTGGTCATTGGTCAGTGGTCAGTGCTCAGTGGTCATTAGTCATTAGTTATTAGTCATTAGTCAGTGGTCAGTCCTTGAATCAATTTGAGCGGACAATTGAGCGTAGTAAGACCACTTTACGACCATCTGCTAAGATAGTGACAAATCCGCTTTCGCTGAGTTTTTGTAGTGTATTATATGCTTCTTTTTGATTGGTAGTATAAACTGCCAATAAGTAAGGGCGTTCTCCATAGGATACAAAACCTACATCACCTCCTACAGATTTTTGGAGGCTACTAACCATTTCTGGACGGTTAAAATAATCTACCAGAATTGCATAACCTTGTCCTAATATTTTGGGGTTATAGCTGATTTTTTGAGTTGGTATTTTTGGTGTTGTTTGTGGTGATTGTTGTAATGCTGTTGTTTGTGGTGCTTTTTGTGTTGCCCGAGTGGTAATAATGGCAGACAAACCAACTATATTCTGGATATACCTTGCCCAGCGATTGGCATCGTCAATCTTTTTAAACCCACCAATTCGTGTTACTGTTTGATTATTATATTTGCAAATAAGTGTTTTCAGTTCAGTCGGTAATGCACTACGCAACTGCTTTTGATTTTCAGATGTAGGACTTACTACTAATAATAGATATTCCCCTGTGTTTGGTGGTTGACAATCAGCAATATCTTGTTGAGCAATAACAGGATTGATACTACTAATTAAAGGAACTACTGCTATTAGTAAAGCACTTGGTAATATTTTTAATATTTGCATAAATTGGTAATTGGTAATTGGTAATTGGTAATTGGTAATTGGTAATTGGTAATTGGTAATTGGTTCTTGTTCCCTGTTCCCTGTTCCCTGTTCCCTGTTCCCTACTTCCTATTAAGAAACTGTACTCAGAGATGCCAATGGATTAGGTATGGTGTCAGAAGGGGCTGAAAATTCTCCAGTAATTACATACTCTAACCGCAGTTTGAGCCAGGTAATAAATTGGGCATTGGTGGAAATAATAGCTGCCGCAGGTTGGGGACATTTCTTCTTAATATCAGCCATTTTCGCTGTTTCTAAAAAAGCGGGTTGCTTAATCAACCAAAAATCAATTTCTTTTTCTTGTTCGTGGTAATTACGAGTCCGTTCTTTGAGAACTTCGTCTATCGGTTCTTCTTCCATGAGGAAGTGTTGACTGGCCAAAATGTAATAGTATGTTTGCATTTTCTTTGTTTGCTGACTAATTTATAATTTTAGGGTACAGTGTTGAATCTGTACCCTAAGCAATTAACTTTTCTTCAATCCGTTAAACCAAGAACCAAAAGGACAACCACTACCCTTATTTTCACTATCTTCTAGTTTGCCACCTGCTGTGAGGTTTTCCAAGAATAGGGCATTATCAAAATAGTGTTCCAAGGAAACAATTTTTAAATCGTCGGTAACTTGAGCAACACTGATACCGATAATTTCGACTGTTTTTCCTGTGGGTGCATAACTTTTATACTTCCCCTGAAAATGTCCCCAGTGTCGCCATTTAAATGTAACATTAGGTGGACCAGAATAAACCGCTAATACTTCCCAGGGAAATCCTTGAGGAAAGGTACTATGAAATATTTCATGGGAGGATTCAAAACTTTCTTCTGAAGCTTTGTAATGCTCAGAATCAGCCATAAATAAATTATAAGTACCTTGAGCGCCTATGTCAGCAGCGGTGTATTCTTGCCCACCATTGCTACTAACCCGGAATTTGTCATTAACGATAGATAACCACTGTTGGGGGTTAGTTTTCCATGACACTTCCATTTCAAAGGTTCTTACCAGATTTTCGACAATAGCTTCCAGTGTGCCTTCTAAATGATGGTGAATGCTTTCATTGGCTAGGTTTTTCTTAGAACGGCTATAGTCGGGGGTTTTTTGATAGCGCCATTGAGCATCATTGCTGGCTGCAATTACTTTGTCTCTATCTTGTACCCATAGAGGTAGGCTGTTAGGCTGTGTGGAACTCATAGAAGTTTGAAGTTTCCAAATTTAAGTTTAATTTTTTGGAATTACGCAGCTACAACCCCTCTGGAACTGGGGACTGGGGACTGGGGACTGGGGACTGGGAAATAGTTTTTATAATTACCAATTACCAATTACCAATTACCAATTACCAATTACCAATTACCAATTACCAATTACCAATTACCCAGTATGGCTGCTTTCATTTCTCGGACTGCTCTTTCTATACCTACTAAAGCAGCCCGACTAATGATAGTATGACCAATGTTAAGTTCTTCCATGCCTGGAAGTGCGGCAATGGGGTAAACGTTCCAGTATGTGAGTCCATGACCGGCATTCACCCGTAAGCCAGCTTTAATGGCTTGTTCACAGCCTTGGGCTAATAAAGCTAGTTCTTTTTGACGAGTTATTTCGTCTTTGGCTTCTGCATATTGTCCTGTATGCAGTTCAATGAATTTTGCTTTCACCTTGACAGATGCCTCAATTTGTGGTGGTTCGGCATCAATAAACAAACTCACGGGAATGCCAGCATTTTGCAATTTATCAACTATCCCCCCTATTCTAGCAATTTGTCCGACAATATTTAAACCACCTTCTGTAGTTACTTCTTCCCGCTTTTCCGGTACTAAGGTAACATAATCGGGCTTGATATCTAGTGCTATGGCTAACATTTCGTCCGTTGCTGCCATTTCTAAATTGAAATGGGTTCTCACGATTTCCCGTAATAGCCGCACATCTCGATCTTGGATATGTCTTCTATCTTCGCGTAAATGGGCGGTAATGCCATCAGCACCAGCTAATTCTGCTAATATGGCTGCTGCTATGGGATCTGGTTCTACTGTCCGTCGCGCTTGACGAATGGTAGCGATATGGTCAATATTAACACCGAGTGTAGGCACGCCTGGTTTCTCCTGTTTAACAATCCTTAGATGTTGATTTTACAGGAAATATTAATTGTGGGGGTGATCGGTCATATTATTAAGAAAGGCAACTCTCAAAAATTTGACAATCTCTGAGGCGATATGCTTTTAGAACTGCAACAAATTATTGTCAACCCTGGTCAACAAATGTTACTCAAGGATATTAGTTGGCCGCAGTTAGAAAATATTTTAGAGGAAATGGGAGAAAGGCGTGCAGCGCGTATTTCTTATAGTGATGGTTGGTTAGAAATTATGGTTCCTTTACCTGAACACGAAAAAGATAAAGAACTTATTGGTGATTTAGTAAAAATCTTGTTAGACAAACTCGAAATTGATTTTGAGCCTTTTGGTTCTACAACACTTAAAAATGAGCGAATGCGCCAAGCAGTAGAACCAGATACGAGTTTTTATATTCAAAATCAAGCGGCTGTAATTGGGAAAAATAGGATTGATTTAAATATAGATCCACCACCAGATTTAGCTATTGAAATTGATATTACTTCCCGCACTAAATTTAATAACTATGAAATCTTGGGAGTTCTTGAACTTTGGCGATATAAACAACAAGGTTTGGAGATTTTCTTGTTACAGGAAGGGAAATATATAAAATCTCAATCTAGTCCTAATTTTCCTAATATTCCCATTATTGAATTAGTTAATGAGTATGTGCAGCAGTGTTTAACTATTGGGAGAAGTCAGGCTATGCGGAATTTTAGGACTTGGGTTAAGGATAATTTATAATACGAGTTTAGGGGGCCTGATGAAAAAGGTGATAATTGCTTATGACAACCGAAAACAATCTAACCATTCTGGAATGGGAAGCCCATAACCCACCTACAGACTTAATATTTGATGATGGTGAACCCTTGGAATCAAATCGTCACCGTATTGCCATGAATGTCCTCATCCGGTCATTACAGCAGCTTTGGTTTGACCGTAATGATTATTTTACTGGGGGCAATATGTTTATTTACTACAGCAGTAATCAGGTACGGAATCGTGATTTTCGTGGTCCTGATTTCTTTGCTGTTCTCAATGTGGATGGTACTCATACTCGACAAGGTTGGGTAGTGTGGGAAGAAGATGGTCGCTATCCTGATGTCATTGTGGAATTAATGTCCCTATCTACAGCAGGTATAGACAAGGGTATTAAAAAAGACCTTTATGAACAGACTTTCCGCACCTCAGATTATTTTGTCTACCACCCCTTTGACCCTAATTCTTTACAAGGATGGCATTTAGATGAGAACCAACGATATCAACCATTGACATTCAATGAAAATGGTTGGCTTTGGTGTCAACGTTTAGGTTTATGGTTGGGGACTTGGGAAGGAACTATAGATAGAGAAACTGCGATTTGGGTGCGGTTTTATGATGTTGCCGGCAATCTAGTTTTATTACCAGAGGAAGCGGCTAAATTACACGCCCAAATCGCTGAATCACAAGCAGAAATTGCTAAATCAGCAGCAGAAATTGCTAAATCTCAAAATGAGGACGCTAAGGCAAAAGCGGCTAGATTGGCTGCTAGATTAAGAGAATTGGGTGAAAATCCAGATATCTTATAATTTGTTTTCTCTTGGTAAAATGTAAGGTTGAATTTTCCTGACTTCAACCTACATTTAATCATAAGGGACTTCCAAGAAATAAAATCCCCAAAAATTTCTTGTGGTGCGGGCCGAAAAGCCCGCTAATCATCAAGGACGAGCATGATGCCCATCCCACAAAATTGGGTAATTTATTTTTTGGTGTTCCCTAAGAGAACTCCATAAAAAAATGAACTGCTTGCAGCAGCGCTAGTTCCCTCCGGGACGCTCTCGCGTTCGCTATCCAATGGTATCTTGTCCGTCCTTGTATTAATTATTAGGGGACCTTTCGGCCCGCACTACAAGAAATTTTGGGATATTTTTTAAATTGGAAGTCTCTAATCAACTGGAAGCACTAGTATAAAATCGGAGTGCAAACCGCCAGAACTGAGTAGAAATAAAAAATAAGATAACAGCTAAAAATCCTGCACCTAATAACCATGTAAATTGTATTTGTCCTAACATGGCTTGGGCAGGAACTGTAGTTAAAAAAGTTACTGGAACTACGAAAGTAAAGAAAAAGCGATAAGCAGCCGGATAACTTGTAATTGGGTATCTTCCAGCCTCCAAAAACCCTCTTAATACTTCTGTGACGTTGTATATTTTAACGAACCAAATGGTAGTTGCTCCTAGTATAAACCACAGACTATAAAGAATGACTACACTACAAGCCAAAGGGAAGATAGTCAGCAAGTATTTGTCAATGCCTAAATTAAGTTTTGTCCCAGCATAGACAATGATCAGCAAACCGACGATTAAATCTGGTATTCCCCACGGAGAAAGGGTATGAAGAGATAACCAAAACTGACTGCGAATAGGTTTTAATAATACAAAGTCTAAAGTCCCTTCCCGGACATGGCGCACAATCTGATTTAAGTTAGGAGATAGAAAGGTGGAAGCAAAGCCTTGTAATAAGGTGAAAAATCCTAAGACTACTAAAGCTGCTTCCCATGACCAACCCGTAAAAGTGTAGCCTGTGCGGTAAAATAAAAACAAACCAAAGATACTACCCACCAAATTACCTAAGCTACTGAAAGCAGAAATGATAAAATTGATACGATATTCCATTTCCGCTGCCAGAGCCGTACTCCAAAATAATCTCAATACTTTTAAATATCTTTGCATTTTTCGTCTTTACCCCAATATCTCTTAAATATAAAATAACTTTATTTAAATTTAACATCATTTTTTATTTTTATAAATTTATCAACGTTAAAATATTGAATGCAACTTCTTAAGCAAATCGGATTTTATGCACTTTAATTTACCGGAATTAGTTAAATCGCTGGGTTACTTTGGAGTATGGGGAATTATCTTTGCTGAATCTGGTTTATTGATTGGGTTTTTTCTGCCTGGTGATAGTTTATTATTTACAGCAGGATTTGTTGCTTCTCAGAACTTGCTAAATATTTGGGTTCTGATTTTTGGTGCGTTTGTTTGTGCTGTTTTAGGTGATAACGTCGGATATTTTACTGGACATAAATTTGGCAGAAAACTATTTGATAAGGAAGATTCTTGGTTATTCCATAAAAAACATATTGTCAAAACTCAAGATTTTTATGAAAAACATGGAAAAAAAACAATTGTTTTAGCCAGATTTATGCCAATTGTGAGGACTTTTGCGCCAATCGTCGCAGGGATTGGAGCTATGCAATACAAGTCTTTCATGTCTTATAATTTAATTGGTGGCTTTGTTTGGACATTTGGCATTACTTTGTTAGGGTTTTTCTTAGGAAAATCTTTACCAGCAGAACAATTAGATAAGTATCTATTACCAATAATTGGCTTAATTATTGTTGTTTCTTTATTACCATCAATTATTCATGTAATTCAAGAAAATAGAGTTAATAAACAATAAAAAATTTTATGGGGATTAAAGTTTACCAACACCTATTCCCAAATGTAACCAAAAACTGGTAGCGTCAAACAAAGGAAAATATTTTTTGTGGATGTTACAACTTGAAAACTCGTTCTAATTATTGGCAACTTTTACCCTATATCCGCACCCAGTGGGAAACTATCGCTAAGGGTTTTGTGGGAATTTTGGGCTATGTACTGGCAACTTTAACCCTGATTAATGTCGCGGGTAAGTTGGCAGTTCCCTTTGGTAATGGTAATGTA
Organism: Dolichospermum sp. ST_sed8; assembly: GCA_028658405.1. Classification (GTDB taxonomy): domain Bacteria; phylum Cyanobacteriota; class Cyanobacteriia; order Cyanobacteriales; family Nostocaceae; genus Dolichospermum. The sequence continues at coordinate 17,303 of JAKOGY010000083.1, forward strand.
TTAGCGATCGCGCAATTAGCCGGAATCAGTGCTGCTATATTTCTTGTTAGGGGCTTTTTTCAGTCTGTGCAAGATTTATACATGGCCAAGACAGCGTTAAGAGTAGCTTTTTATCTGCGTCAACAGGTTTATACACACTTACAAAAACTCAATCTCAGCTTTTTTGAAACTGCTAAAGCTGGGGACTTATCTTATCGTCTCACGGAAGATGTTGACAGGGTTGGAGAAGTTATTAATAAACTTTTTCATGATTTTCTCCCCTGTGTTTTGCAATTAATTGCCATTCCCATTTACATGATTTATTTGAATTGGCAACTTACCTTAGCTACGGTAATTGTTGCCCCAATTATGGGAATTTTAATTGGTTGGTTTGGGGAAAGATTACGGAAATATTCTCTCAAAAGTCAAAATCGTATTTCTGATTTATCGGCAATTTTAACGGAAGTTTTTAGCGGGATTCGGTTAATTCAAGCCTTTGCAGCGGAAAAATATGAAATTGATAGATTTAGTCATGAAGCAGAACGCAGTTTTAAAGCTAAATACTCTGTAGAAAGATTAAAAGCTATTCAAATTCCCATTGTCGGATTTTTAGAAGCTGTCAGTGCTTTATCCTTACTAATGGTAGGAACTTGGCAAATATCTCAACGCAATTTAACAGTAGGTGAATTTTTTAGTTATTTAACAGCAGCAGCTTTGTTAATTGATCCTATTGGTCATACTACTAACAATTATAATGAATTTAAACAAGGTGAGGCATCAGTTGATCGGGTTTTTGAGTTATTAGCAATTCAACCAACGGTATTAGAAAAACCCAATGCTATTACCCTTCCATCTGTTAATGGTAAAGTTGAATATGGCCATATTACTTTTGCCTATAAGTCAGGAGAACCTGTATTAAATAATATTAGTTTATTAGTTCAGCCCGGTCAAGCTATTGCCCTTGTTGGTGCTTCTGGTGCTGGTAAAACCACTTTTGTAAATCTGTTACCTCGCTTCTATGATCCTGAATTTGGGGACATTTTTATAGATGATGTCAATATTCGAGATGTGACTTTAAATAGTCTAAGAAAACAAATTGGTATTGTTCCCCAAGAAACGATCATGTTTTCGGGAACTATTGCCCAAAATATCGCTTTTGGACAAAATAATTTTGATATCAAAGCAGTTGAAGAAGCGGCAAAAATTGCCAATGCCGATCAATTTATTCAGCAACTACCAGAAGGTTATCATACTTGGGTAGGTGAACGGGGAGTGAATTTATCAGGGGGACAAAGACAACGAATTGCGATCGCTCGTGCTGTCCTTCTCAACCCGCAAATCTTGATCCTTGATGAAGCAACATCTGCCTTGGATTCAGAATCAGAAGCTTTGGTACAAGAGGCATTGGAAAGATTGATGAAAAACCGCACGGTGTTAATTATTGCCCATAGATTGTCAACTGTCAGGAAATGCGATCGCATTTTGGTGTTAGAAAAAGGGCAAATTGTGGAATCGGGAAATCATGAGGAATTGTTAGGATTAGAAGGAAGATATGCGCGGTATTATGCTCAACAGTTTTCTTGACAATTTTTTGATGTTGGGCTGTTATAGCGGTTTTAAGACTTAATCTTTTGAATGCTTGATACTAAAATTGCTTGAAACCTATCGACTTCTTCCAAAACAGGATTCAGAGGGAACAGGGAACGGGCAACACTTCAACCCTTCGACAGGCTCAGGGTAGGGTGTTAATTCTGAATCCCTTATCCCATAAGACTTCATGCACAAAAGGTGTCGCATATTTTTATGAGAACGTACCTGCAAAAGATGCTTTCGGTGTAAACTACGGTAACACCAATAATTTTCTGGACAATTAATGATTTTGATGATACTTGAGAATTTTTAGAGATGGCAAACATTTTCTAGAAGCGATCGCTCTGGTAAAATGACAAAGTAAAGTTAGAATAGAGGAAATTCTGGCTGAAGATTTTTACGGGGTATAGAATTTAAAATATATATGAGCAGCAAAACATTTAGATTAGAATTCAAGGAAGGTTTACTAATTATTCCTTCAGAAGTTAGGGAATATCTACATCACTGTCCACAACAAACTGAAATTGCGTTAATGATTCAGTCTGCATTACATATAAGTTTTCAGGATAGTGATCCCCAAACAAGTCCAGAAGATTTTAAGATGAAGTGGAATAGTTGGTTTGAAGAAGTTGATAATTTGGAAATTATATCTTCTGATTCTGAAGTAGATGATTATGGATCAGCACTACTGGAAAAGTATAGAAGTCAAGGATTGGATGTATGATTCTCTGCGATGCTGGTCCTCTTTTTGCCCTTGTTGATAATAAGCAGTCTCAGCACGTAGCTATCAAAAAAGCAGTAATGAAATTCTCAATACCCTTGATAACGACATGGCCATGTTTTACAGAAGCGATGTATCTTGCTTTATGTCGTGGTGGATGGGCAATGCAAAATCAGTTGGGAAAGCTAATTACTAATGATATGTTAACTTTTTATGAAATTCAAGCAACAGATTACGAGCGTCTATTTGAACTAATTAAGAAGTATCAAGATCGTCCAATGGATCTTGCAGATGGAACTCTTGTGATTGCTGCTGAAAGTCTGGGAATCAACAGGATATTGACTCTGGATTCAGATTTTTTCTTTTATCTCATCAATGATTCTGAACCTTTTAATGTTATTAATTTGATTCAAAGTAGAGGTTTAGCACTGCTAAACCTTTACATATCTTTGTGACGTACTCCACACACTCCCTTTCAGGTGAGTGTGGGCAACGAGCGTGACTCCTAATCCGGACATTAGCGTAGGGGCGTATTGCTATACGCCCCTACACTGTGCGCCCCACGGTGCTTTGGTTTTGAGATTTGTTTTTTGTTTTGTAGGCTGCATTTGGAGCATTTAATTG
>JAKOGY010000084.1 GCA_028658405.1 Dolichospermum sp. ST_sed8
TTGGCTTTCCCCCGCGCTCTAAAGAGACGCGGCTCCCAGCCTTCCCGCAATCCCCTGGTGGTTTTTACGTTTTTTTTCACGCAAAGGCACAAACGAGAATTTAAGCGTTTATTTATTCGTTATGGATTATAACAATAAAGCTGCACAGATAATTAATTTATCTTTCTTTCTCTGTGTTCATCTTGTGTTTATCTGCGTTCAATTATTCTGGAAATGAGATTATAAAATATTGGCAATTGCTGAATTAAAATAACTCAACTAATTTATTTTTGAATATATAAAAATAATTAATTTTAAATGCCTGATATAGAAAATGGCAGAAAAGCGTAAGTTACCATTTCTGCCACAAGGGTTAATTTTGTAAAATTCTCAATTACTAAAATTTTTCTCTATCTTGATTTAGTTAAATTGAGATTATGGAAAATTTAATTTTGAGCAGGTTGTACAAAACCCAATGTTAAACTATCTTTCGCTAAGAAATGTGCTAAGTGATAAGCTCTTTCTTCAGTTTTCAAGAGAATTTTTTCGTACAAATAGCGTGTACCTCTATCTCCTAAACTTTCAGCTTGTGAGGCTTGACGACGAATTATCCCAATTAATGCTTGTTCGGCAACTAGGTCATTTTCTACCATCTTCCGGGCAGAAAATACGCCATCTACTTCTGGTTCAAAACAGCATAATTCAGCTAATTTACTGAAACTTGCTGCTGGTATTCCCCCCAAACCATTCAAGCGCTCGCCAATTTCATGGATGTGATCTTGTACTTCTTTGTAGTTAGTGTTAAAAAATTCATGTAGTGAACTGAATTCTGCTCCTTCAACTACAAAATGATGCTTTTGGTATTGTAAATACAATGCCTGAAAACTAGCCAATACGACATTAAATCCTTCGACAACTGGAACAGTGACACTGTGATCTAGTAGTACGGGATTGTCATAAACCTGACCAAAGTTATGTAATATAGTTTGCGTATCAGACATGGTTTTCCTCTTTTTTTAACAGTTATGATTTTTAACTGCTTACAGTTTACATATTAACATTTTCCAAATAAAAGCAAGGCTACTAAATCTTAAAAACTTTTGCATTATTCGCAATCATAAGTATCAGTTTTTTTGCTATATCTGCCTTTTTAGGTATATATTCAGTATTTATATTGACTTTAATCTCAAAGTGTGCATACCTATTGATAAAATAAAAATGAGATTTTTTCTCAAAATTAATGACAATGTTTTGCAGTTAGTGTATTCTAAATAAAGAAGCTAAACTTCGACTAAGTTGTAAATTTAGGCTGTGAGTTTCTAGTTTTACTGCAAATTTATGGCATTTTGAGGGCTATTCATTTGAATTCTTCTAGTACAGAAACAAATACAAGGCACGTTGTTGATATAAAATGGGAAGATCGTTGGCAGGTTTATCTACGCTTGCAAGAGTTAGGTATTCTTTGTGTCTGTGAAACTAATCAGCCTTTGACAGTAGAAATAAATAATCCCACCGCAGCTATACAACTTTGGAGTGTGATTCAACAATTCACTGCTTCCCGTCAACACTTAATTAAGAATCTTGAAGCTTGTTGGTGGAAAACGTCGGAACTGTGATTTTTTTGATTCTTGTGATTTTTATGATGATGATTTTTTTACTTCTGACTCTTAACCATTATTTATAGTGAATGAGAAAACGTCGGAACTGTGATTTTTTTGATTCTTGTGATTTTTGTGATGATGATTTTTTTACTTCTGACTCTTAACCATTATTTATAGTGAGCGAAGTTGAACCATGAGTATATCTACTAACGCAGCAGTAACGGAATTTTGTTTTGAAGGCAGATTTTTGGATTTTGTGATTAAGGATGGATATAAGCTGAAAGGGTTGTTATTAGGAACTTCTGAAGGTGAATGTTATATAAAATTAGCCAAACATTTACGGAGTGCTTTTGATTTGCGTTTACCAAAAGGTACTTGGCTGCAAGTTGTGGGAACAAAACAATACAACGCGAAAAAAGATCAGGTAACTCTGGTAGCAGAACGAGTTATGGCTGCAAGTTCTGATATGGGAACAGTTACAGCGCAAAATTCAGCTAAGACGAAACCTGCTAAAACACAAACAATTCTAGTTTGTCAAAAATCTGATTGTATGAAACGTGGTGGGAAGGCTTTGTGTCAAGCTTTGGAGTCGGAATTAATAAATAATGGTTTAGAAGATTCAGTTACTATTAAAGGGACTGGCTGTATGAAAAATTGTAAAGTTGGTCCTAATTTAGTTATGCCAGATAAAACTCGTTATAGTAAAATAAAAGCTGAACAAGTTCCTGCTTTGATAGATAAGCATTTTTCTAGGGAAATTCGGGAGAAAGCAGAGGATATGGTAGTAAATATTCCCAGCTTTGTGGAAGTTTAGTGAATAATGTGAATTCGATGCTTTTTTCAAGTTTTACCGATAGGATTAACTTCGGTTAAACTTGGTATATTTGGATTTAGATGAAGCCAAAGTCTTCACTGATTTAATACTTTGACTACATCTTTGAATCAGTAACCATCTTTTAGCTTCAGGTTCAAGGGTAGGGATCATTCTAAAAAGTAGTAATACGGATTAGATGTGAACCAAACCACCCTAATCGTAGTCATTCGCGTCAGCGAATCGAGTCGAAGGGTAAACGTTATTTAAGTCATGACACCTTGGGATTCGCTAGTCCTATGCTCTGTCTGTACTGATTAAACATTCCGAAAGGAAAGTGTCTTTACGATAACAAGCTTAAATAACATGGTTGAAGCAAACTTTACTTAGAAATAAGGACTGGTCAAACCGACCACAAACGTCAATAGTAGGAAATGTTTTCCTACTATTGAATCCAAAATACTACATTATTTTGGGATTAGATAGAATGGCATGATCCGGAAACTTACAAACAACACAATAGACTAACTATCCATCAGCTTTATCAAAATCGCTTCTAATCTTTCTAAAGCAGCATTGGTTGATTTTTGATTCTCTTCAAAATTGCTTTGGAGAGTAGCAAGGTTAGTATCTAATCTTCCTACCGTTTCATTTAGTCCTACTACCACATCGTTAAGGATGGCATTTCTACCCAAAACGCTGGTAGCAGTTCCCATAAAGTCATCAACCTTATATATCAGTTCCGTCAGGTTAACCGCCGTAGTTTCCTGTTGAACTGCTACGCGCTCTAATATTGCTTCTATCCGGTCTAATCTATCTACTGGTGGTGTATTCATATTGTTTTTGATTTGGTAGTTGGCGATACCTGCGGACTTAGCCTGGCGATCGCAAAATGGTTAACTTGCTTTTTGATCGTAAAGAATAAGGAATAATTTGATTTAAAATTTCTCCTAAATTTCTTTTTGCTTCCATTATTTCATAAGCATTTTGCAATCGTAAAAAATAACCATCTGAAAGTCTAAAATAGCGACAAAGGCGTAAATCTATATCTGCTGTCATTTTAAGTTTACCTGTAATAATTCTTTGAATAGTAGGATAAGTTAAGCCTAAACTAACAGCTAAAGTATTTTCGCTGATGTCTAATTCTTCTAAAAATTCATATTTTAAAATTTCACCAGCATGGGGATTATGTAGTAAGTTGTTTTCCATGATTTTTTCTCCTAATGGTAATCCACTATTTCTACATTATAAGCATTTACATTTTCCCAAAAAATCCCCGCCTTTTTTTCAATATTTTTCTATTCAACAAATAATTAATATTAGAAGTCGGGAATCTGAAAAATCTACAATTATATGGTTAATTAATTGCAACAGAAGATGCGGTAAGGGATGACAAGAAAATCATTACTTCTTGTATTAATGGATGTTGTTGCAATATCTTAATTTCTTGATCATTTATATTGCTAAATATTCTTTCATTGATTGATTTTTCTATACCTAAAACTGTCTCTAAAAATTCTTTAGGTTTACTTTGCGCTAGTTGCCATTCTAAATCATTAAATTGACGTTGGGCGATTTTTTCAATTAATAGTTTATTTTGGAGAAATATAATTTCTATTTCGGGAATAGCTAAAGATACTTGAAAAGGGGTTTTAGCCGCAGCACGACGTAATAAATAATTAACTAAATCCCTTTTTTCAAATATTTGAGATTCGTTATCTGTATTAGCATCTAAAATTAATATTACAGAAATATGTCTAGTAGCAATCAGGGAACTTGCTAATGATCTTACTTCATACTGACTGTCACCTACTACTATTTTCACATCTTGAATTAAATTTTTAGGTAGTAATTTTTCTAAGATTTCTTGGTTTTTATTACCTTCTAATACTATATAAGATAAAGTCATGATAGAACCTCTGTTTTAATGTTGTAATTAGCTAGTCCTTGTTCAACACAAATACGATATTTTTTGATTAATGCTCTACGGATACACTCATTTTCTAAGGAGAAGAAAAAGAAGCATCATCAATGATTTAATTATTTATGATTGTTATAGTTTATTAGATAGGCATAAAATTACCATAATGCTCGTTTTAGTTCTCCTTCTTTTCTAATAGCCTTTATTGTTCTTTTCCCTTTTGTATCTCCCGAAATTTTGGCTCTCCAGAGTCTAATCTTTTTCTGGGCTGCTGGATACAATGCTCGTCCATAACGAATTTGACTAGCTTCAGTAATCGCTTTTTGTAAGGAAGCAATATCCTCATTCACTGCAATTTGTTCCGCCCGATCTAAATATGGTCTATCTTCAATTGTCTCCACTTGTACACGCCAACGCTCAATTTCTTGACGGGCTTCTCTAGCGCGGGGAATGTTACTAGGAATTAGCTGTACCTCGGAAATAGCTGCTATTGAATCATTAATCGTACCTTGACTGGCTAAAATACGGGCTTTTTCTAACCGAGCCACATCTTCAATTTCCAATTGCCAACGAGCAATTAACTTTTGTGCTTCATTATAAACATCCCTAGAAGCATCTATTTGTTGGGCTTGGGCAATTGCGGTTTCTAACCCAGCGACAGTACCTAAAAAGGCACTTCTTTGGGCTTCACCCAAAACCATGAAATCATCAACTTCCGCTTGTAATTCAGAAATAGGGGGAATTTGTCGGGCAATTTCCAAAGCTCTATCAGCATTGCGCTCTTTCATTTGAGCTTGTGCTAATTTGAGCATTTTTCGGGCAAATCCTGATATTAACTCTTGAGCTTTTTGATATAGATAACTATCTGGTTTAATCGCTTCAGCTAATTTAATAGCTTTGAGTAAACTATCTACATTGCGACTTTTCGCTAAATCTTCTGCTTTGTAAAGTTTATCTCCATCTTCCCTAGCTGTGACAATAATATTAGTTAATTCATCATACTTAACAATGTTTTTATTATTAGGTTGATTCAATGCAGCAATAGCAAAATATCCCACACCTAAACCAATCAACCATTTCCACGTTTTGCGATTTTTCTGACTTGGTTTAGCCGCAGGTTGTACGGGTTTGCCTGGACTAACAGAAACCGTCGGTAAAGAACTATTTTTTGATTGAATATTGGTGGTATTTCCGAAAATGTAAGGTTGATTTAATGCCTTTTCAATTTTCTGCAATCTCTGTAAAATAACTCTCGTATTTTCAGGACGCTGATTTGCAGTAGGAGCAATTAAATTATCAATTAAATCTGCTAAAGTAGGAGAAATATTAACTGCATATTTTCGCCAATGTAACTCATTAGTCAGAGGATCATAAATAGCTTTATCCTGGGGTTCTTTACCTGTGAACAAAAATATAAAAGTCCGTCCCAATGCAAAAAAATCAGACTGTTGTACAGAATAACCGTTTTGTTGTTCTGGTGGTGAATAACCTTGTGAAATAATTCTAGTATGGGAATTTCCGGCTAAAATTGTGGTGGTGATTTGTCGCACTGCACCAAAATCAATTAAAACCAGTTGCCCACTAGGTCGCAGCATGATATTCTGAGGTTTAATATCACGATGAAAATATTTTTGAGCGTGAACCAAAGCCAGAATTTCTACTATTTGTTTTAACCAATTCAGAGCTTCTTTTTCAGAAATAGTTTGATAATTACGAAATTCCATCCATTGCTCTAAATTTACTCCTGCAATTTTCTCCATTACTAAGCAATGCAATGGTACAGAACTATTTTTAGGTAAAACCGTAAAATAACCATCTGCTTCGACTTTGGGAATACCCACACTATTTAACTGACTCAAAACCTTGGCTTCTTGTTGAAACAATTCCACCGCTTTGGGGTTATTTTCAGTCAGCACTTTTAAAACTTTGGTTTTTCCAATGTCGTCAATTTCAAAAGTGTTCCCAAAACCACCTTGTCCTAGTTGTTTAATTACCCGATAACGATTTTGCAGCAGTAATTGTGACCCACAGTTACGACAAATAGGATTATTTGCATTTGCTAGGTCAATAGGTTTGGGACAGTGCGGGTTGATACAATAGCTCATTTACTAAAAAATATTCTGAGTGAGAAATTTCTATTTATTTCTTAATTGCAACTCTTTTTTATAAATATACTATTAGTCTGTCAAGAACTAATTGACGAGTAAATAGATTTTTCTTCTTTCCTTCTTCCTTCGTGTTCTTCGTGCCTTCGTGGTTCATTCCCTTATCCGTCAAAATTTATTTGACAGACTACTATATATAGTAACCCTAAATGATATCTGAATAATATTAAGTAGTCTACGGTGGGCATTACCCACAAAAATAAGTCTACGGTGGGCATTGCCCACCCTACGTATATTTTTAAAATTAACTCGGAGTTCTCTAGTATTGATCAAAAAAAGAAGATTCCCTAGCTTTTTAAGAAGTTGGGAATCTCTGTATTTAGATGGAATTCACTTTTTAAGCAAAGCGAATTTTTAGATAATCATCTTCCATTTTTGCTCCTGTTGGTTGCAGTGCAGCTAAAGCTTGCGGTAATACTAAATTACGGCGATGATTACCAATAGTAATGTTTAATTCATCTCCAGTTTTATTCAATTGAACTTGGCTTTTGGGAATATTGGGTAAATAGAGTTCTAAACTGTATTGGTTATTATCTTGGACAACTCTGAGAGTTGTTTCTTTATAATAAACTTGAGCGGGATCTTCATCTTTGTACAGAGTTTCTTTCAATCTTTCCAAAGCTGGTAAACCACAAAGTTCTTCAGAGTATAGAGGTACTTCTTTCACTGGCAAAGGTAAGAAATTGTCATGAATTTGTTGACGGTATTCTTCTTGATTTTCCTTCCACCGTTGGAAAAATGGATCTGTAACTTCTGGGGGAATAATCCGGTTAGCAATAACTAAATCTGTAGCGACATTATACAAACTCAAATAGGCATGAGCGCGAAGAGATTCTTTAATTACCATCTTTTCAGGATTGGTAACTAACCGGACTGAAGTTTGAGTATTATCAGTTAAAACTTTTTCCAAAGCTTCAATTTGCTCATAAAACTCATAAGGTGCGTCCATTACCTCTTTATCTGGTAAAGAAAAACCAACAATAGGTTTAAAGAAAGGTTCTACAAGTGGTCTGAGGGCAACGGAAATATTTTGCAAAGGTTTGTAAAAACGACGCATATACCAACCGCCAACTTCAGGCAAACTTAACAGCCGTAATGCTGTACCAGTGGGGGCAGAGTCAATAATTAACACATCATATTCCCCTTCATCATAATGACGTTTCATTCTTACCAAGCCAAAAATTTCATCCATGCCTGGTAAGATTGCTAATTCTTCCGCTTGTATGCCGTCTAAACCTCTGGCTTGTAAAACTTGGGTAATATAGCGTTTCACAGCCCCCCAATTACCTTCTAATTCTTGCAGTGCATCTAATTCTGCACCCCACAAATTAGGACGAACTAGACGGGCATCATGGCCTAATTCTACGTCAAAGCTATCTGCAAGGGAGTGGGCGGGGTCTGTACTTAAAACCAATGTCCGATAGCCCAGTTCTGCACAACGGAGTCCAGTGGCTGCGGCAACGGAGGTTTTACCCACGCCACCTTTCCCTGTCATTAAAATTACTCGCATCAATAATTCCTTACTGCCTGAAGTTTGTTTACATTTATTCACATTATGATGGTTTTTTCCCAGAAAAGAAATGCTGTTTGATGACATCTAAACGAGAACAGTGCCAATAATCAATGTGGGAGACAATTAAACCCTCAGCATTCAGACGTAATTCACTCCAACCAGAAACGGAAATGCGCGGTTTCCAGGGTAAGGGAGAATTCCAACTCATGGTCCATTCAGTTTTAATAATTTCTTCCTGAGATTGGATTTTATGTAAATCTAGTTTAAGGTTGAGGAAGACAGTTTGAATGAATTTAATCATCCATTTATAAAGCTCAATCCCTCGAAATTTGAAAACAGCATCTTGAAAATAAACATCATTTGCATAAATGCTGTAAGTTTGATTTACAGGAAATCTTTGATAATCAGATTTAATGATTTCGATAATATCCATGGTTTTATTTTTTGCTAATTATTAACTTAAATTTACAACTATGAAATAGGTAAGGTGGTGGCAATAAAAATAGAAGCTATTAACTTTTATTAATAAAATATTATCTCACACCGGCTCAATTAGCGATCGCTTTGCCCACAATAGGCATTTTTTTGTCAAAAACACGATTATAGGATTTACGCATTGACAAGATTTCCCAAATATGTAAAGCGAATTTTATCCCTTGTAGGGTGCGTCAGAGACGATATTTTGATAAAAAAACAAATTTCCTCTATCTGACGCACCCTACTCAATAAGTTATTCCCAAAGCCGATACGCAATTTCGTTCATTCATATCATGGCAAGTTAGTGAGCGTGCGTAAGTCCTAGACTATTTAAAATTTTTCACATATTAAATACAATTCCTATATATATGCGCTAAATAGGCTATAAGTTAGACTAGCAAGCACTAATGAGGTAATGATGACATAGATAAAATTTCGCTGTAAAAGAAAAGTCAAGAAAGAAATAATTACGCGCAAAATAGGAATAGCAATTAGTATTAATAGCCCTAATTGAATGATGCCCCGTTTGCTACCTGCAAAAACAGCATTGATTACACCTGTTGGGGATTGAAACTCAGATGGCGTGCCTCTAAATACTTGATATTCAGCAAGCTCAGAGCCATGTTTAATTAAGTACAATATCCCCCCGAATAATACGACAGAACTAGCAATTAAAACTCCATACATGAGGAGGTTACTAAGTAAATATTCTAATTGTTTTTCATTTGCTGATTTTGTGAGTTTTTGATGACTAACATTTTCATCATGATGATTTATTGGTGCCGCATGACTGAGGTGCTGTGCTTCTAACTCTCGAATATCAGAATCTTGTTCCTCTAATTCAAAAGTGAAATTTCCCACTTTTCTTTCTATCTCTGTTGTGCAAGTCCAGCGAAAACCAGAATTTAATTTATACATAATCACAGCCCTCCTAGTACACTGTTATAGACCATTTTTAACGCCATTACTACCAAGACAAAACTGAAAATAATTCTGAGAATTTGGGTTTTAGCACCAATTAATATTCTGGCTCCCAAAAAAGCACCTGGTAACACTCCTAACATCACTGGCATAGATAACCCTGGATCTATATATCCCTGTGTTAAATAAACACCTGCTGAAGCTGCGGCTGTGACACCAATCATAAAATTACTGGTAGTCGTGGAAACTTTAAAAGGGAGACGCATGGCTTGATCCATTGCCAATACCTTGAATGCTCCTGAACCAATCCCCAACAAACCAGAAAGCACACCTGCTACTACCATAATACTGAATCCAGCAGGTAAAGCATGAACTTGATAAGGGATGACACCATCAGGGGTAGGGTAAGTACCATTAAGCTGAAGATATTCTGCTAAGGGATCTGGGGAAACAATTTCTGTTTGTTCTGGTCTGGGGCGTTGAGATAGATATGCTGAATAAATTAGTACAATCGCCAAAATTAAGGAAAGTATTTTTACAGTTACATGAGTGGCAATGAGAGCGCCAATGAGAGCGCCAATAGTAGTGGCTACCTCCAGAAACATTCCCAAGCGCAGATTGGTATAGCCTTTTTTAATATATGTAGAAGCTGATCCCAATGATGTCGCAATGACTGATACTAATGATGCACCAACGGCATAGCGAATATCAACACCAAAGACGGAAGTTAATAACGGAACGATGACGACTCCACCACCTAACCCAGTTAATGCTCCGACTAAGCCGGCACTAAATGATCCCAACCAAACTAGTAAAGAAAATGCTATTATGCTCAATTTAAGTCCCCTTTTTTGAATCTATATTTATGATGCCTAAATAATTTTTATCTATGGATAAGATTCAGGAGATTAAAACTATGACTGTCCAAGAAAATAAACGTACCTAATCCTATTAAAACGAAGGGCATAAAACGATTACCGTATTTAGTGAAGAAGTCAGCCAGTGCTTGATTATGAGTTAATTTATGTGCTATATAACACAACACTCCTACCAGCAAAAAGAAAACACCCAAAATTACTAATAGACTTTGCCAATTACTGCTGGCAAATATCGGCACATAAATACTAATATTATCTGTTCCATTGGCAAATGTTACTGCTGCCACACTATAAGTTTGCAAATTGAAAAACTTCGCTACAGAAACTCTGTACCTGTATCCATCTCCTCTAACTCATCCGCTTTTTGATTCATTAAGCTTTTGATCCCAATGATGATGGGGACTAAACCAAATAAGCCAATCCAAGAACGGGGTAAGATTAATCCACCAAAAAAAACCAGGCAAACTCGCCAAAATTAAGGCTGTAAAACCTAGATATTGACCAATAATAATGTGCCAACGGCGAAACTTAGCATTTACTTGCGAAAAAAATCAAGAGGGGTTTGTTTATACATTAAAAACTTGTTCATTCATCCTCTAAGGGAACACCAAAAAATAAATTACCCAATTTTGTGGGATGGGCATCCTGCCCGTCCTTGATGATTAGGGGACTTTTCGGCCCGCACTACAAGAAATTTTTGGGTATTTTTTTTAATTGGAAGTCCCTAAGACAACTTTATAGATACTGGTACTAGACATTTTATTATTTATTGTTCTATAATACAGTAAGTTAATCGAGATACCGTAGTTTTATGAAAAATGGCCAACACTACGAACAGCATAAAATCTAAGTATAAAAAAACACTATTCATGAGTAACAAAAGTCTACTGGGAAGATTTATAAATAGTCATCCTGAACAAACTTAGACCGCGATTTTTTGTATTCATAGAATTAAGTCTATTCAAGTCTATCTTCTTCCTTACTCAAGCAACTGACATTAATACCAGTATGGACTACTTATTACTACCAGGTTTCAGCTTTTTTATTGGCATCATTGTGGGTTTAACAGGGATAGGTGGTGCATCCTTGATCACTCCTATGTTGATTTTTGTTTTTCAAGTACCACCTTCTATTGCTATCAGTTCTGATGTGGTTGCAGCCACATTAATGAAAGTAGTAGGGGGAGTAAAACACTGGCAACAGAAAACCCTTGATTTAGAAATAGTTAAATGGCTGTCAATGGGTAGTGTTTGTGGTTCGCTATTGGGTGTAAGAGTTTTATACCAACTCAGACAAACTGGAGAACATAACCTAGATAACCTCTTGCTGCGGTTACTAGGAGTAATGATTCTCATAGTGACATTTACAGCATTAATCCAAATGTTGTTGATGACATTTTTCCCCAAATTCAATTTACCCGAATTGCCAAAATTAAATTTAAAAACGAATCAAGGACGTTTTTTTACCTTACTGATTGGTGCAATTTTAGGCTTTTGTGTCGGCATGACAAGTGTTTCATCAGGCTCTATGTTTGCCTTAGCTTTAATAGCTTTTTTTCGATTAGATGCCCGAAAATTAGTGGGTACAGACATTACTCAAGCAGCCATTCTACTAATATTTACATCCCTGGGACATCTAACTTTAGGAACTGTTGATTGGAGTTTAGTCATACCTATTTGGATAGGTTCTGTTCCCGGAGTTCTCATTGGTGCGAAACTTTGCGAGATTGCCCCTCAGCGTCCATTAAGATTTATTATATATAGCATCTTAATGATGGTAAGTTGGAAATTAGTCGCAATAGCATAATTACCTTATCTGGTGGGCATTTTAATTTATTTTCCCAAATAAGAGATTAAATGTACCTCGCTCATACATAATAAATAACCCCAAACCAATTAAGACAAAAGGGACAATAGCCTGACCATAGCGACTTAAAATATAACTAATGTGTGCTTGACGATTTAATAGATATGCAATGCAACACCAAACCCCTACCATGACAAAAAACACTGCTAAAATTATTCCTAAACCCACAATATTTTGTCCGGCAAATAGAGGTATGTAAATACTAATATTATCACCGCCATTAGCAAATGTCACAGCCGCAACTTTATAAGTGTTGGGATGAAGAATGCTTAATAAAAAAGAAGATTGAGGGTGAAACTGTTCAGTATTAACTGTCTGCACTTCGGTACTTTCTTCTGGCCGATTTACTAATTGTTTAATCCCCATAGCAATTGGGATTATTCCTAATAATCCAATCCATTCTCGGTGGACGACTAATCCACCAAAAAATCCTGGCAAGCTGAGAATAATAATGGCTGCAAAACCAAGGTATTGACCGATAAAAATATGTCTAGTCCGAAAATTTCTATCTATTTGTGAAAAAAATATTAGCAAAATAATGATATCGTCAATATTAGTGGCGGCAAAGGCAATCATTCCTTGAGTAACAGCAGTAATAAAACCATTCATGATAAACAATTATATATTTTAAGAGACTTCCAAATAAAAAATATCCCAAATTCTCTTGTGGTGCAGGCAAGAATGCCTGTTAATCATACAAGGACGGGCAGGATGCCCATCCCACAAAATTGGATAGGGTAGAACTAGCGCTGCTGCAAGCAGTTCTTTTTTATGGAGTTCTCTCAAGAAGTTGACATATAATTAGTATGTATGCCTATATTAGAGTAAAAATATTACCATAAGCATCCTTACTGAAATAACTTTAAGTTATGAAAAAAGCTGTCTACTGGATAATGGGTGAAAGGGCAGGACGAACCATAGTTGGGACTTGGAACTGGTTATGGGGAATGCCTGTAGAGTCAGGTGGTAAGGTGGCTGTAGCCGTGGCTGAAGAATCTCTCCAGTCAATGCAAGAAGCCGTTCAAAAACTGGCTGGGGCGGTTGCGGCTCAAGAAGGGGCTTATAAAACTGCCAAGGCTAAATATGAGACAAAAATTAAAGAATTTAAGGTTTTAGAGCAACAGGCAATGATTGCTCAACGTGGTGGTAATGAAGAAGCTGCACGAATGGCTATGGCTAAGGCTATTCAAACGGAGCAAATCTTGCCTAAACTAGAGGAAATGGTTAAACAAGCAGAAACTGCGGTTAAGGCTTCTAAGGATAAACTCAACCGTGAGCGCATGAAGCTAGAAAGCTACAAAGCGGATATGCAAAATATGAAAGATATGTCAGAGGTTAATGAAGCTCTGGCTATGATTGCTAGAGTCAATAATGAATTTGATATTGGTTCGGCTAAAAGTGACTTTGAAAAGGCTAAAGGTGCAGTTGAGCGTCGCAATCTCAAAACAGAGGCTTTAGCGGAATTGTCAGAAAATCCAGCGGAAAAACTCCAAGCCGAAATGGAAAATATGACTTTGAACGACGAAGTTGCCCGTCGTTTGCAAAGATTACAAGATTCTCAACCCAAACAACTACCAGAATAATTAGGAATATATGAGTCAGAAAAGCGGACCGCCTCCTATTGTTTTTATTCTTTTATTTCTCGCGCTTTTGGGTGGTGGTTACTGGTGGTTTTTCATGCGTAACCCTGCCCCGACAACTACAACTACACAGCCAGAGAATAGTCCTCCCAGTGGTAATACAACTACTACTGGGGCTTTCTCATTACCAACAACAGTAGCCAGTGGTACTACCGTCAAGATAGATGGTTCTACTAGTATGGTGACAATTAACCAAAATCTCAAAAATGGTTTTGAGAAAAAGTTTCCTGGTACAAAGGTAGAAGCAGTTGGTAATGGAACTGACAAGGGAATTCAGGATCTCTTAGCTGGTAAAGTTGATATTGCAGCGGCTTCTAGACCTTTGACGGCACAAGAGCAAAGTCAGGGATTGAAGGCTGTTACTGTAACACAAGATGCGATCGCTCTGATGGTCGGTAACAAAAATCCCTTTAATAAAGGCTTAACTAGTAGCCAAGTTGCAGATATATTTCAGGGAAAAATTACTAATTGGTCAGCAGTGGGTGGTCCAGCCGCAACTATCCGCGTCATTAATCGTCCAGCAATTAGTGGCACACATCAAGCCTTTCAAGAATTGGTGTTGAAGAAAGGCAATTTTGGGACTACACCCAATATTACGACATTACAACGAGATGCCACAACTCCCCTAATTCAAGCTTTAGGAACTGATGGTATTGGTTATGCTACTTTTGCTCAAGTTGCTAATCAGCAAAAAGTGCGAGTTTTGGCTATTGATGGTTTAACACCAGATGCAAGTAGTTATCCTTACCAGCGATCGCTGTATTACGTCTATAAAGACCCTGCTAATGTGGGAGTTCAAGCATTTTTAGGTTATGCAACTTCACCCCAAGGACAGCAGGCTTTGGCATTAGGAAACTGATGTAGAAAAAATGGGAAGTTAGGACGTGGGAGTTAGAGGTTAAAATAAATCCTGACTTCTTTTTTAACGTCCTGATTCGGTGAATTCTGAGGGGGCGCAGGCCCTGCGCCCCTACGTCCTGTATTATTTATAATATTTTCTATGACTAGAACTCGTGAACCTTTAATTAGTTTGGCACTGTATCACGCCTTTAAGTGGTCGGTGATTAGCCCTTTGCTGCATACATACTTTCGCGGCCGGATTTATGGCGCGGAAAATGTCCCTCAAACTGGGTCTGTGATCATAGTTAGTAATCATGCTAGTTACTTTGACCCCCCCATAGTTTCTACTTCTGTCCGTCGTCCAGTTGCTTACATGGCTAAGGAAGAATTATTTAAAGTTCCGGTTTTATCCCAAGCAATTAAATTATATGGTGCATACCCCGTGAGTCGCGGTAGTGCTGACCGCAATGCTATCCGTTCGGCTTTAGAATATTTAGATAATGGTTGGGCTGTGGGTGTGTTTTTAGAAGGTACACGCACGAACGATGGTCGCATTCATGACCCCAAAAGAGGTGCAGCCCTGTTAGCCGCTAAGGCCAACGCTCCTTTTTTACCAGTGTGTTTATGGGGAAGTGAGAAAATTTTACAACCTGGTTCTTCTGTTCCCCGTTCTGTACCTTTGACTCTGAGAATTGGGAAGTTAATTGATGCTCCCAGTTCTAGCAAGAAGGAGGAATTGGAGAGAGTTACTCAAATGTGTGCGGACGCAATTAATGAAATGCACGATTTGGGAAGATGAAAATTTCTGAGAGGGCGGGCAAGATGCCCACCCCACAATAGTTTGCACAATTAAGAATGTATGATAATTTTATTAAAATCAGCCTAATGCAACCAGACAATTTACAAGTAGGTTTATTTGGATTAAATCAATCTAATAGAGACTTTTCTCAAAGAGAAAGTTGGGGTAAAAATCAATTTAATAATTCTTTTCCTGCGTCCTTAGCTTGTTATATGTATCAAAAAGGTTTAAAACTTAATTATTTAACCTTGGACAAGCAGTTAAAAATTCAACATCAAGAAATAGATGTTGCTCAAATATTTGGAATTGTTCCTCTTTCTCCTAACTTATTTTTCTCTTTTGAGAGTGACTATGTACCTTACAGAAAAATAGTTGTTGGTAAATTGCCGCGAGTTGATTTAGTAACACATGATCTTAATAAAAATAATGCTTGTTTACGAAGTATAGAAATTAAATTAACTGCATTACCCGATAATTCTACTTATCGTTTACCAGATCATCAATATGGCTGTGAAATTGTGACAAGACCAGATACTATTGTTTATCTTGCGCTGAGTATTGCTCATGAGTTTGAAAATTCAAGAGATAAATTACTTAATTATATTGAACCAGTATGTAGTCAAGTTGAAGATTGGTCAAGTATCCGTCAGGTATTACCTTTTATCCCTCAAATTGTAGATTGTTTAGATAAATTAATAAGTGAAAATATAGCAATTCAATCTCCCTTGGTCATGCAACCGATATGGAAAACTGTAGGTAAGACTTCCAAACTTTATCACAACTGTTTAGATATTTTCATCTGGAGTAACTTTGGTTTTACGAGACTTTTCTTTGATATCACTAAAAGATTAGCTAAATCAGAAGAAACTATACAAAGACCTATGCGTTCTGTAGTATGGTTAGCGAAAATGTTATATGAATTTGCTCTTGTTGGTAAAATAAATCATAAATTCGTTATTGACACATTAACCTATAATACTAAAAATGATAAAGCTTTTGCTTTGAGCGGTTCTAATACTCGTCCTTATATGACTTGTGATAATTTGATTCAACCCAGAATTACCAAGGAAGAAATTAAAAACATAATTTTAGGAGGAGGACAAAACTTTTTAAGTCCTGAAAGAAGATTTGATGCTATTATTTTCAGTAATCCAGAAATTTTTGATGCTAGATTAAAAGAAATTTAATGAATATACAGATGAAATACTCTTCCTTAAAAGTTATAGATTTATTTTCTGGTTGTGGTGGTTTATCATTAGGATTTCAGAAGAGTGGATTTGAAATTGTCACTGCTTTTGAAAACTGGAAACCTGCAATAAATGTTTATCAGCAAAACTTTCATCATCCAATCTTTGATTATGATTTGAGTCAAGTAAATAATAATTATTCAATATTTAAAAAATTATTACCTGATGTAATTATTGGTGGTCCACCATGTCAAGATTTTTCTAGTGCTGGTAAGCGTAATGAAGATTTAGGTAGAGGAGATTTAAGCATTACATTTGCTGAAATAGTCGCTAATGTTTCTAGTCAATGGTTTGTTTTAGAAAATGTAGAATTGTTTAGAAAATCCCAGAAATATCAAGAATTTAGACAAATTATCAAATCTGCTGGTTATGGAATCACAGAAAAAGTATTAGATGCTAGTTTATGCGGTGTACCACAGAAGAGAAAGAGATTTTTTTGTATAGGAGAACTGGGTGGTAAAGATGATAATGTAAAGACTTATCTAGAAGCAAATTTATCTCAAAGACCTACTACTATTAGAGATTATTTAGGAAATAGTTTAGGGATTGAATATTATTATCGTCATCCTCGAAGTTATCAAAGAAGGGCTATTTTCAGTATTGATGAACCAAGTCCAACTATTAGAGGTGTGAATAGGCCAATACCTAAAACTTATCAACAACATCCTGGAGATGTGACAACAGTAACACCAAATTTGCGCCCTCTAACAACTCTTGAACGAAGTTATATTCAAACTTTTCCTGATGATTTTATTTTTGCGGGTTCAAAAACAGATTTAGAACAGATGATTGGTAATGCTGTACCTGTTAAGTTAGCAGAATATGTTGCTAAATCTCTGCTGACTTACATTCAAGATAAAAATAAATATCGCATATCTAATGTTTCGTTATTAGCTGTCTAAATTATTCAAACTGAGAACATCATCTTAGTTTGATTATACATCTTAGATCTCCGACTTTTTAGAAAAGTAGAGGATATTTTCGTCTATTATTTAAAATAAAATGAATAAACAATATTCACGCTAATAACAATTATGATTTCCTAAAACCAAGCAAACTCAGAACAAATCAAAATCATCAACCACACAAATGGAGCATTACAGAACTTCCCAGAGTTATGAGTTACACCAATTGTTCGGATACAGCGGTTCTTGATTGAGTGAGGTGCATGAACCCCACCCCCAACCCCCATTTGCAGGTTATTCTCTGAGGTCGGACTCAGGTAAATGACAGATTAGCTCGCACTCCAGTACCCATTGAGCCCATCTTCCGCACCCTAAACTGTCACACAACGAAAAATGGTCGTTTGGGGATGTATTCAAAAATCCGAAATTACCGATTGTGACACCGGGGGGTGCGGAATGTGGGATTGAGCAGTGCAACGAGGATAACTGTTTGGATCACAAGACCACACTAGTTTATGGTGACAGTTTTCACCTTCCTCATCGTTGGGATTAGTTTTATTATTGTCAGGATTGTCTCCTGTGGGAGTGTTGTTATTAGTTGTGTCCATATCTTAAACTCCCTTTAACTTTTTTTTAATTTATTCTTAACTATTTTATCTACCAACTTACGGGCAAAAAGTAAATTACTACCGTAGATTTTGTAATATTTATTTACATAGTTTCGCATCTTATAAGTATATCCCCGCACTAACTAGGGTTTGCTGATCAGGTAAAATGAAACTAATAATCAATAAAGTGGGGAATTATGTCGGATTTACGCGAAAAATTACAACAAAATCTGGATGAAGCAGAATGGGAGTGGTTAATTCCCCATGTCCAAAAAGATGCGGTGATTGTGGTAGCTGAGAACTTGGATTTATTAGATGTGGGAGAAGCGATCGCTAGTGATAATATTCTTTCAGTGCAACATTGGATAGATGAACAATTGTTAGCAAAACCTACAGTAGATCAAGTAGGAGAATGGAATCTTAACCGGAACAAGCGATTTAATGCTCTGATTGTTGAACCTTACGTCATCATCAAGGAAATAGCCACTGTTTAAAAAGGTAATTTATTTACCAATACAGAACCTACTGAAAATCCGATCTAATACTGATTCTGTGACTTCTTCACCGGTGATTTCTCCTAATGCTTGAATTGCTCCTCTTAAATCAATTGTCCAAAAATCCAAGGGTAATTGATCGGTGATTGTAACTTGTACTTGGGCTAAATCGCCTTTTGCTTTTGTTAAAGCTGCTGCTTGTCTTTGATTAATTGCTAAATCCATATCAGCGGCTTGAACTTTTCCTTGTTGTACTATTTCTAAAATCGCTGTTTCTAAACTATCAATTCCTTGATTTATCGCTGCGGCTGTGACGATTTTCGATTTAGGATTTTCGATTTCAGATTGAAGTATTTTACTTTTTTCTGGAGAAATTAGATCAATTTTATTAATTACTAAAATTACGGGACGGTGTTTTACTTGTTCATAAATTTCTTGATCTGCGGGAGTCCAACCTGCACCAGCATCAATAGTAAATAATACCAAATCAGCGGCATTAGCAGCACGACGCGATCGCTCTACACCAATCTTTTCTACCTGATCTACTGTTTCCCGAATCCCGGCTGTATCTAACACTTGGACGGGAATTCCCCCCACAACTAACTGCGATTCTACCACATCGCGGGTTGTTCCTGGTAAATCTGTGACAATAGCGCGATCGCTTTGACTCCAAGCATTTAATAAACTCGATTTTCCCACATTTGGCCGCCCCACTATCGCCACTTTTAAACCAGTTCGCAATAATTCACCTTGATCTTTTGTAGCTAATAATTTGCTAATTTCCGCCGTTACTTGATCAATATCTGCAATAATTCTTTGTTGGTCTAAAGGTGGTAAATCTTCTTCAAAATCAATTCTAGCTTCAATTTCTGCCAAGATATCTAAACAATTGGCTCGTAATTTGCGGATAGGTTGGGCTAATTTGCCCTGTAATCCAGCTAAAGCCGTTTGAGCAGCTTGAGGTGATTTTGCTCCCACCAAATCTGCTATACTTTCCGCTTGGGTTAAGTCTAATCTGCCATTTAAAAATGCTCTTAATGTAAATTCTCCCGGTTGGGCTAATCTAGCGCCATTTTCTAAGCATAGTTGCAATACTTGTTGTACCGCCATAATTCCCCCATGACAATGGAACTCTACCACATCTTCACGGGTAAAAGAACGGGGGGCTTTCATAATCAATAATAGAGCTTCATCAACAATTTGCTTGGTTTGGGGTTGACGAATATAACCATAAAGAATGTGGTGACTTTCCCAAACTTGTCGCCCTGGGGGATAAAATAGAGTTTGAGCGATCGCCATTGCCAGATCACCAGAAACCCGCACAATACCTACACTACCTTGTTGAGGGACAACAGCAGTAGCGATCGCCGCAATAGTTCCCGTGTTAGCTAATAATTCTGACATGATGCGAAGTAGTTAGTTAGTCTAGTAGTCTGTCAAATAAATTTTGATGGATGAGAAACGAACCACGAAGGCACGAAGGACACGAAGGAAGAAGGAAGAAGGAAGAAGGAAGAAGGAAGAATCAAAATGG
>JAKOGY010000085.1 GCA_028658405.1 Dolichospermum sp. ST_sed8
ATCCCAAATCCCCAAACGACCATTTTTCGTTGTGTGACAGTTTAGGGTGCGGAAGATGGGATTTAAATACATTACCAAACCTTGGAATCCCAATCAACTCCAATCATTAGTTAATCAAGCTAGTGATACATATCGCATAGTCAAAAAACGAGTAGCTGAATTATCTCGGGCTTTACGACGGGAATCTTTATTTAATGCTGTGACAACGGCAATTAGAGAATCTTTAGACTATGATAATATGCTGCAAACAATTGCTTTGTCCATTGGAGAAACATTTGTGGCTGATAATTGTTTACTTAAACCAGTTGAAGATAATTTTCTCACCCAAAAGCAATTTTGCTATCAGAATCCTCAATCAAAAGTATGCGATTTTATTCCAAAACCTAGTGAGTTAATTACCAAAGTTTTTAAAACTCACCACTATCAAATAACAGAAGATATTTACGAAAATATCCCTTATCAATATTTAGTAGTCCCACTTATTTATCAAAGACACTTACTAGCTATTATTGCTATTTGTAAATTGGGAAGTGATTATATTTGGTATCAAGAAGATATTCAACTCATTATAGATGTAGCTGAACAATCTGCCTTAGCCCTTTCCCAAGCTAAACTCTATCAAAATCTGCAAGAAAAACAACGACAAACTAACCTAGAGTTAGAAGTAGCTCGCCAAATTCAACATAATTTATTACGGCAAACTTTACCGGAAATGGCAGGTGTAAAAGTGCAAGCTTGTTGCTATCCAGCCCGGGAGGTAGGAGGTGATTTTTTTGAGGTATTTGTCCATCCTAATGGTGATTTGTGGTTAGCAGTTGGTGATGTTTCTGGTAAAGGTGTGCCAGCGGCTTTGTTTATGGCTAGTACGATTTCTCTGCTGCGTCGGGAACTATCTCAAGAAGTACCAGTAGAGCCAAATGTGATGATGCAGAATCTGAATGCTACTCTGATTGATGACTTAATCAGCAGTAACTATTTTATTACTATGGTCTTAGCACGTTATCACCCAATCACAAGAGAAATTGTCTATGCTAATTCGGGGCATATTTATCCTTTTGTATGGTCTGAGTCAGACACTGTAAATGATTCTCCTCATTACTTGAAAGTCCGAAGTATTCCCTTGGGCATATTACCTAAATGGGAGGGTGAATCTGGCCGTTTAATTCTCGCTTCTGGAGATACATTACTGGTGACTAGTGATGGAATTACAGAAGCAACTGTGTGGGAAAATTTAGATAATTCCAGGACAAATAATCGTTCTATGCTTCATCAAGAAGGTTTATGGCAATTTATTAAAAAACAAACTCAACCACTTAATCTTAATAATTTGTTAGCTCTTATTCAGACCAATAATGATATTCAAGAAGATGATCAAACTATACTATCTCTGGAGGTTGTATAGGTTATGAAAAGTGAACTTCATGTTCCCAGTGACATAGCTTTTATCACTATTGTAGAACAATGGTTATTGGGATGCTTAGAATTGCATCTAGGGGAATCTGTTGATTGGACACAACAATCAAGTCGTTTACGATTGGCTTTGGTAGAAGCCTATTCTAATGCTGTGCGTCATGCCCATAGAGAAAAGCCAAACTTACCAATTTTACTGCGTTTAGAACTGAAAGACCGGGATTTATTTATAGAAATTTGGGATTATGGTGAAGGTTTTGATCTGTCTACTTACTTTCCACCCCACCCCATAGCAAAACAAGAAGGTGGTTATGGTTGGTTAATTATGAATCGGCTGATGGATAAGGTAGAGTATCAATTACAGGTGAATGGTGCTAATGCTAATTGTCTGAAACTAGAAACAACTCTTCCAGAAATATTTCCTCACGGGGAACAGGGAACAGGTAAAATGGTATAACTATAATCAATCACGCAAAAATGTTTGATTTATTGCTAATTATGGAGGAATCAGCACTGTGTTAAACAACCCTGGGTTGTACATTTTGCTCGTTAGTGTTCATGGTTTAATTCGTGGCCACAATTTAGAGTTAGGTAAGGATGCTGACACTGGTGGACAAACTAAATACGCGGTTGAACTTGCTTGCACATTAGCTAAAAATCCCCAGGTAGCAAGAGTTGACTTAGTAACACGATTGGTAAATGACCCAAAAGTTAGCCCTGACTATGCTCAACCAGTGGAAATTCTCGCAGATAAAGCCCAAATTATTCGCATTGCTTGTGGTCCCAAACGCTACCTTCGCAAAGAAGTTCTTTGGCCACATTTAGATAGTTTTGCAGATGAATTACTCAAACACATTCGCAAAATCGGCAAAATCCCCCATATTATTCATACACATTATGCTGATGCCGGCTACGTAGGTTCTAGGGTTGCAGGTTGGTTGGGTATACCCTTAGTCCATACAGGTCACTCTCTAGGACGGATCAAACAACAAAGATTATTAGAGCATGGTACTAAACAGAAAAGCATTGAAGAGAATTTTCATATTAGTACAAGAATAGAAGCTGAAGAAATTACATTAGGTAGTGCAGCTTTAGTGATTGCCAGCACTCTCCAAGAAGTTGAAGAGCAGTACAGCGTTTACGATCACTATCAACCAGAACGCATGGTAGTAATTCCTCCAGGTGTTACCTTAGAGCGTTTTTACCCAGCTACAGATAATTGGCAAAATCCCCCTATTCAACAGGAATTGGAGAAGTTTCTCAAAGACCTGCAAAAGCCCATAATTATGGCGATTTCTCGCCCAGCTATCCGTAAAAATGTTAGTAGTTTGATCAAGGCTTATGGGGAAGATCCCGAATTGCGCCAATTGGCCAACCTGGTATTGATACTAGGTAAACGAGAGGACATTTTGGCGATGGAATCAGGTCCGCGTCAGGTATTTTTAGAGATATTACAATTAATAGACCGCTATGATCTTTATGGTCATGTAGCTTATCCTAAACATCATAATGCTGATGATGTACCAGACTTATACCGACTCACGGCAAAAACACAAGGGGTATTTATCAACCCAGCTTTAACAGAACCATTTGGACTGACATTAATTGAGGCTAGTGCCTGTGGTGTGCCTATAATTGCTACTGCTGATGGTGGTCCGAGGGATATTCTCGCTGCTTGTCAGAATGGGTTATTAATTGATCCTTTGAA
Organism: Dolichospermum sp. ST_sed8; assembly: GCA_028658405.1. Taxonomy (GTDB): domain Bacteria; phylum Cyanobacteriota; class Cyanobacteriia; order Cyanobacteriales; family Nostocaceae; genus Dolichospermum. Next base: position 3,119 of record JAKOGY010000085.1, read on the forward strand.
TATTCAAGATATCCAAAATGCCTTAAAAAAGGCTCTCACAGATGGAGAACAATGGCAACAATGGTCTAAAAATGGCATGATTAATGTTTGCCAACATTTCTCTTGGGATAGTCACGTAGAGCATTATCTCAAAGAAGTTAACCGATTATTTCCCCAAAAACGCATTCAATCTCTGCTGAGTCCTCTGGTTAAATCTCCCGCAGATGAACATCCAGATTGGAATGTACCGGCAACTAATCACTTAGCAACGGCTGATAGATTTTTGGTGTGTGAAATTGATAATACTCTATTGGGTGATGAGGCAGCTTTAGCAAAGTTAATTCAGAGAATTCATGATGAGGGTAATACAACTGGAGTCGGTATTGCTACTGGTCGCAGTCTCAAAAGTACCTTGAATCTGTTGGAAGAATGGCGCTTCCCAATGCCAGATTTGCTGATTACTTCAGCAGGGAGTGAAATTTACTATGGGCCACAGATAGTTACAGATACGAGTTGGCAAAGACACATTGCTTATAATTGGCGACGGTCGGAAATTCGCAAAGTTATGAGAGATATTCCTGGGGTGGAATTGCAATCCGCTGATGCTCAGGGTAAGTTTAAGATCAGCTATTTTGTGGATGAGGCTAAATCACCTAGTTTCCGCGAAATTATTCGTCGTCTTCGCCAAAATCGCCTCCATGTCAAAGGATTTTATAGCCATAATATGTATCTTGATTTAGTGCCTATCCGAGCTTCTAAGGGAGATGCTATTCGTTATACTGCTTTGAAATGGGGTTTGCCTGTTCACCGCTTTTTGGTGGCTGGGGCTTCAGGTAATGATGAATCTATGTTAGCTGGTAATACTCTGGCTGTGGTGGTGGGAAATCACAGTCAGGAAATCGAACAGCTACGAGGTTTACCACAGATTTATTTTGCTGAAGGAAATCATGCTTGGGGGATTTTGGAAGCTTTGGATTATTATGACTTTTTCGGTAATTTGTCTCAAATACCCTTTCAATGTCAGTAACCCAGCCCTAAAGGGACTGAGTTTCCCGCATACCGCGAGGTTTTGTGATATTATTGAATTTTTAAAACATCAAATTTGATCAGATAAATGAGACTTCTCAATAATTCTGCTGGGGAAATTTCTGCATGATCTTGACAAATGTTGGCAATGGAAACTGAACCAGCCTGAGCTATAGTAGCTAATATCTTATCTATAATCTGATCAGAGATTCTTCTGTCTGCGCCAAAATTAGTCATCCAATTTTGACGAATTTGATCAAGATTATGGGGGTTACTCATAGACCCCAATCCTAACATTAAATTTTGATTTGCGGTACTACTGGAATAGTGAGCAAATAACCGAAAAGGATCATCACACCAAGGTATTGCTGGTTGATTTGAAATCAGAGGTGTAGACATGGTAGCAGTCATCCGGATATCTGCTAATTCTTGCCATAAATTTTCGTAAGCTTTAATTATTACTGGCCAATTATAAGTTTGATTGGCACGCTGTCTGCCATTTTCCCCCATTTTTTTTCTCAATTCGGGATTATTAATCAATAATATTAATGCTTTTGTTGCTGCATCAATATCAACATTAATTGATAGAGATGAATGAGCTATATAACTACTATAATTAAATTGGTTTGTGAAGTATGCAAGGGCTAAATCTAGGCCACTTTCAGTGGGAGGAATGAGGGTAGGAATTCTAAAACCATCAATTTCATGACGCACAGTTTCTTTATAACCATCCCAATCGGAAACAATTGTCGGTAAACCAGCAGACATAGCTTCAATTGGGGTGAGTCCAAAGGTTTCCTGAATATTATCTACCAGAGACATAAAAATATCAGCGACAGACCAAATCCGAAACCGAATTTCTGGTTTACGTCCATCCAGAAAAATACAATTAACTGAGGGACAGAATGTTTTTGTACTTTGTTTTAAGTTTACTTCTTCTTGTTCATTTTCAAACCAGCCAGCCAGGACAAAATGTATTTTAGCTTGAGTTATTTTTGCTGCTTTTTCTAAAGCCATATACATTGGTACAGGATGGGCTTTGGCATAAAAACACAATCTGCCTACAAACAGTACCACTATATCCTCTGGAGGTATGCCAAGTTCTTGACGCAGACTGCTGCGGGTATTAGCAGTATTGTTTCCTTGGTTAAAGGCTTGACAATCAACTCCCAGGGGAATTACTGGCAGTTGGATGAGAGAATTGGGTTTACTACCTGTGCGTTGAGCTAAGTATTCAGCCTGGGTATGAAAAATTCTGTCAATAGCAGTTTTTACCGCAATTGATGTACAAATCATGGCATCCCAGGGCTGAACAGGAGTGATCAATAGTTGGGCAATTTTTTCCATAACTACCATACTGGCAATAGTATGAGTAACACCGCATACACTATATGCTCGCTGATCAATAAATCTTCTTGACCAGACGATTTTGTCAATCATGGGATCGGGGTGATACAGTGTACCTACTTGTGATAAGGCTTGATGATTGGTCATGGGTATCCATCCAATTTGACGGGAACCAATAATCCAAGGTTGAATACGCTGGCAAAATTCCGTAAATTCTGGGCGACTAGATGTGTAACAATATAATGAGTCGTTGGAACTATTTTGCACAAAGGCTTTGAGAAATCCTTCACCCGCAGCTTGACGACCTAAGAGTCTTTGACCCGAAGTATTGTAACCATCTTGTATATAGAAAATTGCTGCATTATTAACCATAATTTAATACTTGTCTTTTTTCTGTTATTCTAACTCTAGAGAGATTGTCTTTAACAAATAATTGATCTTGAAAACGTAGCTATTCATTATAAAATTTAAAATTTAAAATCAAAATTAGTACCATGACAAATCTTACTCCTAATTCTAGTTTTAGTGTTACCCTGCGCTTACAAATTCCTAATCGGGTGGGGATGTTAGCATCTGTTACCCAAGCGATCGCTTCTACTGGTGGTAATCTCGGACAAATTGATTTAATTGAACAAACTCGTGAAGAATCTATCCGCGATATTACAGTTGATGCCGCTAGTACGGAACACGCGGAAACTATTGTGCAAGCTGTAAAGGAATTATCGGATATTAAGGTAATTGATGTTTATGACCGCACTTTTAATTTACATCGCGGTGGCAAAATCAGTATTGTGAGTAGAATTCCTCTTAAAAGTGTTTCTGATTTAGCAATGGCTTACACTCCAGGAGTTGGTCGCATTTGTAAGGCGATCGCTGAAAATCCAGAGGAAGTATATAATCTAACTATCAAACAAAACACCGTGGCTATCGTCACAGATGGCAGTGCTGTCCTCGGTTTAGGCAATTTGGGACCCGCTGCTGCTTTACCTGTGATGGAAGGAAAAGCCATGCTGTTTAAGGAATTTGCTGGACTTGATGCTTTTCCCATCTGTTTAGATACTCAAGATACAGATGAGATTGTCAAGGCTGTCAAAAATATCGCTCCTGTTTTTGGTGGTGTGAATTTAGAAGATATCGCTGCACCACGCTGTTTTGAAATTGAAAAAAGATTGCGAGCGGAATTAAATATCCCTATTTTCCATGATGACCAACATGGTACAGCTATTGTCACCTTGGCAGCATTATTTAATTCTCTGAAACTGGTGCAGAAATCCATTGCAGATATCCGAATTGTGATTAATGGTGCTGGTGCGGCTGGGATTGCGATCGCTCGGTTACTCCGCAAAGCTGGTGCAGAAACTATTTTGATGTGCGACTCTAAGGGGATTATTTCTACTCATCGCAGCGATTTGACCGCCGAAAAGCTGGAATTTGCGGTTAAAGCCCAAGGAACTTTAGCCGGTGCTGTTCAAGGTGCAGATGTGTTTATCGGTGTCAGCGCACCGGGCGTTTTAACACCAGAAATGGTACAGGGAATGACAAAGGATGCAATTGTATTTGCAATGGCTAATCCCATTCCCGAAATTCAACCCGAATTAGCTCCTAAAAACGTTGCTGTTATGGCTACAGGTCGGAGTGACTACCCTAACCAAATTAATAACGTCCTGGCGTTTCCAGGGGTGTTTCGTGGGGCTTTAGATTGTCGGGCTAGTACGATTACTACTACTATGTGTTTAGAAGCTGCCAGTGCGATCGCTTCTTTAGTTAAGCCCTCTGATTTGAATCGGGAACATATTATTCCTTCCGTCTTCGATAAGCGTGTGGCTACTGCTGTGGCTGCTGCTGTCCAACAAGCCGCACGGGAAGAAGGTATTGCTCAAAGTTAATATAGCGATTCTTGATTGAGTGACGTACATGAACCCCACACCCACCCACCAAACCAATCAATAGTCGGTTTTAACCGACTTTAGCTATAAGACAGGGAATTTATTCCCTGGCTTTTTCTGTATTCTGCTAGATTCTTCTTCTTTAACCCATATCATTGATTTTTTACTCTCTTGTCTGAACTGTGATTTGTTTGATTTCTATGATTTGGATGATTTAATCTCTTGTCTGAACTGTGATTTGTTTGATTTCTATGATTTGGATGATTTAATCTCTTGTCTGAACTATGATTTGTTTGATTAGTTTGATTTGGATGATTTAATCTCTTGTCTGAACTGTGATTTGTTTGATTTCTATGATTTGGATGATTTCAAAGCGAAACTAAAGTTTCAAAAAAACGTCCATTTTTGCTATGGGACTCATATTTGATTTTTATCCATCTCAAATTAAGCCATGAAATACTCAATCATTACAGGTTTATTAGCCGCAACTTTAACTTTATTTACTACCATTGCTAAAGCCCAAGAAACTCCATTGTCATGTTCTATAAATTCCCAAAATTCCATCACAAATAAAATATTAAAAGCAGAAAAAGCCCCTCCTGTAAAAAACTCATCAGGAGCAGCAGAAATCGCTTTAGCCAAATATCTCAAAACCATTAATGCTAAAATGTATGGTGCTTTTTGGTGTCCACATTGTCATCACCAACAAGAACTTTTTGGTAAAGAAGCATGGACAACAATTACATATATTGAATGTGACCCTAAAGGGACAAATCCCCGTCCTGATTTATGTAAACAAGCTAAAATTAAAGGTTTTCCAACTTGGGAAATCAAAGGTAAAACATATTCAGGAACGCAATCTTTAGAAACCCTAGCCCAAATATCTGGTTATAAAGGAAAACGCAATTTCAAAAACTAATTCAAATAATATTTTTATGTGGTGTGGGATGGGCTTCTAGCCCGTCCATGTTATGTTCAAGGGCAGGCAAGATGCCTACCCCACAAGAATTAATTGAATATTTTTTTATTTGGAACTCTCTAAAACAAGGGCAGGCAAGATGCCTACCCCACAAGAATTAATTGAATATTTTTTTATTTGGAACTCTCTAAAACTCATTTCTTCTTGTGATTATTCATCCCCATCAGGTTCTAAATCTTCTTCCGTCAATTCTTGATGTGGTACAGCCGCAATAATTGCATCTATGACTTTACCTACTGGTAATATCTCAATACCAATCTCTGGAAATTTTGTGCCTTTAGGAACTATTGCTCTTTTAAATCCTAATTTTGCTGCTTCTTTTAACCGTAGTTCCATTTGGGAAACTGATCGCACTTGTCCCCCTAATCCTACTTCCCCAATTAAGACTGTACCAGGATCAACTATCCGATCTCGGAAACTGGCAACAATTGCCACGGCAATTCCTAAATCTACCGCTGGTTCTTCGACGCTCAATCCCCCCGCAGAAGCAACGTAGGAATCTAATTTGGACATGGGTATCCCCACACGCTTCTCCAATACGGCGAGAATCTGCACTAAGCGGTTATAATCTATGCCTGTACCAGCCCGTCGAGGAGAGGGATAGCTGGTAGGACTAACTAAAGCTTGCAATTCTACTACTATGGGTCTTGTTCCTTCACAAGCAACAACAATGGCTGTACCAGGAGCAGGATCGTCACGATTGCCTAAAAATAGCTCAGAAGGATTATCAACTTCTTTTAATCCTTGGGATACCATTTCAAATATACCAATTTCGTGGGTAGCTCCGAAACGGTTTTTTACAGTTCTTAATAATCTGTGGGAAGCAAAGCGATCGCCTTCAAAATATAATACAGTATCCACTAAATGTTCTAATACTTTAGGCCCAGCGATCGCTCCTTCTTTGGTAACATGACCAACAATTAACATTGTAATATCTTCATGTTTTGCCACCTTCATCAAAGCTGCGGTACATTCCCTGACTTGAGCAACTGAACCCGGCGCTGATGTCAAAGCGGGAAGAAATACCGTTTGGATACTATCTATTACCGCTACATTAGGTTTCAGAGAGTCTATTTCCCGCAAAATTTCCTCTAAATCCGTTTCTGGCAACACATATAAATCTGCGCCGATACTGTCAGGATCTATGGGCTTTTGCGGATCTTTTACTGTTTCTTCAGGAGCTTTGCTTTGATTATCTTCCGTAATGACAAGAGGGGGTTTTGACATTCCCAACCGAGAAGCACGTAATTTTACCTGTTGTCCTGATTCTTCCCCAGTCACGTAGAGGATACGGTATTTTTGCGCTAATTGATGAGATACTTGCAGTAGTAAAGTAGATTTACCAATACCAGGATCGCCACCAATTAGCACCATTGAACCGGGAACTATACCACCACCTAAAACTCGATCTAATTCCCCATAACCGGATTCCCACCGAGCAATTTGGCGATCGCTAATTTGCTCAAAAGTCAGGGAGGATCTAGCCTTAGCTGGTTTATTGTGAGATTTACTATGACCTCCAGCTTGCCAATTTCCCACCCCAGATCGGCTAGATATATCCCCGATAAAAGCACTAATATTCTGCTCAACTAAAGAATCATAAGTGTCGCAATTGGAACATTTTCCGAACCATTGGGAGAATTCCGCTGCACAACTACTACAGATATAAACGATTTTTGGCTTGGCCATGTTTAAATTTTAGTTAATAATCTTAATTTTTTCTTAAATTTCGGAAAAAACGAAAATCTAATAATAGTAATAGTTAGAAGCTTTTTCCAAATCAATTGAGAGCAATGATATCTTAATATTATGATACTGAAGAATTAATCATAAAAAATTTTAGTTAAGGAGCATGACAAAAATTGGAAAGTCATAAAGAAAAAATCCTGGTAGTAGACGACGAAGCCAGCATTCGGCGGATTTTGGAAACACGCCTTTCCATGATTGGCTACGATGTAGTGACAGCAGCGGATGGAGAGGAAGCTTTAGAAATATTTCGCAAATCTGAACCAGACCTGGTAGTTTTAGATGTAATGATGCCAAAACTAGATGGTTATGGCGTTTGTCAAGAATTACGCAAAGAATCGGATGTCCCCATTATTATGCTCACAGCTTTGGGCGATGTCGCAGATCGCATTACCGGCTTAGAATTGGGTGCTGATGATTATGTAGTTAAACCATTCTCTCCCAAAGAACTAGAAGCGCGGATTCGTTCAGTATTGCGACGGGTAGACAAAACAGGTGCAAATGGTATTCCTAGTTCTGGAGTGATTCATGTCAGCACCATCAAAATTGATACAAATAAGCGTCAAGTTTATAAAGGTGATGAGCGAATTCGCTTAACTGGTATGGAATTTAGCTTATTAGAATTATTAGTCAGTCGTTCTGGTGAAGCTTTTTCCCGTTCTGAAATTTTGCAAGAAGTATGGGGATATACTCCTGAACGCCATGTAGATACTCGCGTTGTGGATGTCCATATCTCTCGGTTACGCGCAAAATTAGAAGATGATCCTAGTAACCCAGAATTAATTCTCACTGCTAGAGGTACTGGTTATCTTTTTCAACGCATACTGGAACCGGGGGAAGAGTAAAGTATCGGTAATTAGTGATTAGTAATTGGGGAACATTATATTTCTTCTTCCTCCTGACTCCTGACTCCTGACTCCTGACTCCTGACTCCTGACTCCTATTCCTAATGACCAAATCTGATCCTAATCGAATTTTACGGCGTTTACCCTTAGTTGTGGGGGGTTTAGGTGCTGTACTTTTGTTAATGAATCGGTTGTTAACACCGGAACTGAGTAACTCCCAAGCACGAGGAGATGTGCTGGGGGTAATTTTGAGTGCGGTATTGATTTTAACGGGTTTAATTTGGCAACAGGTACAGCCACGCACACCTGAAACAGTAGAACTAATTGGAGAAGAGGGCTTTTTTTTAGCGCCAGATTTACCAGAAGCCGCAAAAATAGAATTAGCCTGGGCAACGCGGTTATTATTAACAAATACAGTCACGCGATCGCTTATAGTCTACTATCAAGGTAAAGTTTTATTGCGTCGCGGTATTCTGGCTGCTAAATCAGAAGTGACACCAGGAATAATCTTAAAAAAAGTATTAGAAACACAAAAGCCAATTTATTTAGTTGCTTTGTATGTCTATCCTGGTAAAATTGAGTTTGATTATTTGCCAGAAAATACTCAAGGTGTAATTTGTCAACCAATTGGAAATCAAGGGGTTTTGATTTTAGCTGCAAATGCTCCCCGCAGTTATACAAAACAAGATGAAAACTGGATTGGGGGAATTGCTGATAAATTAGCTGTAACACTGGAAACTGAAGTTTAGATGCGGTCAGAATTCCTGAAAGTAATCATTATATTGTTTGTGGTTTAAGTGGTATTGGTATTAAAATTGTTCAACAACTCCATCTGAGTGGACATGAAGTAGTAGTAATTGAAACAGATGCTAATAACAGATTTGTAACTACTGCTAGAGACATGAGTATTCCTGTCATCCTTGCTGATGCGAGTTTTCGTGCTGCTTTACAAAAGAGTAACGATGTAGCCAAGTTGGCGGATTTTGTGCCTTTGTATGTGGACATCAACCACGAAACTGTACAAGGCTGGGATTTATTAGAAACTATTATTGCCCCTGGAGATGTTTTGTATTTAACCATACCCGCTACTAGGTTGAATCAATTATGGCGAGAAGAGGGACGGGGAATTGGGGTCTAATTACTCATTTCGGTAAAAAAAAGGTTGGATTTGGGGTTAACAAATCTAAATAAATTATGTGATACTTTTTTGTAAAGATTATCATCATGAACAATTAAACAAGCAACAGGTGTCTTTGGAAGTAATACTTGTAAAAGCGAAGCTGTTGCATCTAAAAGTTTGATTTATATCCTTAGAGTCCTAGTAGCTAAGTAATGCTTATGAGGATACTTTCAGCTATTGGCAATAGTTAACTACTTTAAACAATGATTTGTAAATTACAACGGAGCTAAATATGAGTTAGCTAATCAATTGACTGGGCGGAACCGCAGGATTTGGCGAAAATGTTTTAGACCGTAATGACGATGGTTCTAGGCCATTTATCGATATCACCTCAGTTTTTCCATCTGGATTCAAATTTTTCGGCAACACCTATAACGGCTTTTATCTCAACAATAACGGCAACATTGCCTTTAACTCACCACAGAGTATCTATACCCCTTCTGCCATAACAGGTAATACAGCACAACCCTTATTTCTTCCTATGAATTTTATGCAGACTCAATCTAAAGCCCCTCTAACAACTTTTGTTTATGACCAGCTCACCAATTTTGCTAATTTAGAAAATTTCTACACTCTGTTTAATACGGCTTTTGGGTCGAATTATGATTATGCAATGGCGGCAAGTTTGCGATCGCAGTGGCAGAACCAAGATTTTAGCCAGTTTCCCCAAATTGAAATTCGTTCATCTCAAGAAATTAATGGAGCTTTGGGAGCTTTTTCAAGAGATACTAATCGTATTTATCTTGCCCAAGAGTTTATCAGCAAAAATCAGTCACATCCAGAGATAATCGCTCAGGTTTTATTGGAAGAAATTGGTCACTGGGTAGATTCTAGAATTAACGTGGCGGATGCGCCCGGTGATGAAGGAGAAATTTTTTCTGATTTAGTGCAAGGAAAAGTTTTAAGCACAGAACAAATACAGCAATTAAAGACTATTGATGATACTGCTACCGTTACAATAGACGGGCAAGTTATTGAAATTGAGCAGGCAGTAATTGCAAGAGATGGTGGTGAAGGTGGAACTAGCGAAAAAATTGCTCTAGAATCACAAGGACTTAACCTAGTTAACTTTAGTTGGGAAAACTACTCAATTCCTGATGAGTTTCAAATTCTTTATGAGGGGAAGCGAATTGCAGGAAATGTCGGTCTTAAGCCTGGTGGAGGAAGTGGAAAACTTCTAGTTGCTAAGAAGAATTCTAATGAATTAGATGTAAAAGTAACGGCTCCGCTTGAAGGAACTGCTTGGGAGTTTAATGTAGAAACCCTTCCTATAGAAATAAAGATTGATGGTTTTTTAGGTGATGTTGTTGAAATTGACATCATTAAAGAATTTGGCAAGTTGGGAGTTTCTGTTAAAGTCCTGCAAGAGGCAGGATTAGATTTAAATGGGTTTCAATTAAAAAGCAATAGTAACAATAAAGGAAAAGTTGCAGAGATTGACAAGTTTCAGGATGAATTAAAAAAAGGGAAGTTCTACTTTGTTCCTACAACTACAGGAACTCCTCTTGTATTTGGTCAAACCAGAAACGATGCTGGCATAGGTGAAAGTAGCTTAACTCTTACCAATGGAACTGTTGAGATTCCTATCAAATTGAAGATTCAAGACGGTTACGAAGAAAAAGTCACTTTTGGCACTGAAAAACTAGATCTTTATCGTCAAGAACAAAGATTATCTTATTTAGCTTTTCCGCAACAATCGGGCAATTCATTAAACGTAAATGGAAAAAATGATGGTAATGAACTAAGTTGGGCAACTAGCTTGTTTGATGCTGTTGTTACCAGTAAAGAGGAGGTAAAAATTGGCAGTTCATTTGGTAAAGAGAGTCAAACTTTTATCAATGCAAGCAATGCTCCTCAATGGCAGGAACTAAACGAAGGAAGTATATCAGGATTAAAGATAAAGGACGGAAATAAACAGACTGAAAAATGGGCAACTAATTGGGCTTTTGAAGTATTAAAAAGTGCTATATCATCTTCCACCCTTAAAAAAACTCAGACATTTACTGGTGCAAGCCTAAAACCTGGAGGAGATACTCCATGGCACAAAACACATGAAACGGGTTTAGACTTAGATATTGATACACCAGGTTATTTGGAAAAATACAATCAAGGACAAAATTTCTTTAAAGAATACAAAAAGTTTATCTCTTTTGATGGTATAATACCCGTTTATCGTCCTGAATATTACGTAGAAGCTCCAGGTGGTAAAGTTATTGTTTTTGATAGCGCAACAAAGAGTTACAAGGCAGTCGATCCCACTTCCACAAATCTCGTAGTCGCAATTCGTGGTAGTTTTATTTATGATAATGAGTTCAGACTCTCATCGTTATATGAAGATATAAATGGCAATGGTAAAGCAGACCCAAGTGAATGGCTAATTGTAGATAATCCAGCATTTAAGCACAATTTGACTGATGTGCGAACGTTAATTAAAACATTTTTAGATACTTCTTCAGTAGAAAAAGTGCGTTTTAATGATCCTCGCACATGGGATTTAGACCCAAGGGTAGGATTTGACTCTGGTCATAATAGCCATGTACATTTCGATGTAAAAGTGCCATCATCTGCTAATAATTCTTCTCAACGGTCTCTACAAAGTCAGAGTATTACTAGCGATTTTAATATACCTTCTAATTCAGATTCCAGCAATCTTATATCTCCTTTGTCTGATATAGCTTTGCAGACCAATAGTTTAGCAACCGGTTTAAGTAACGCAATTGATCTAGGAATTCTTGAAGGAGATTTAGCTGTAACCGGATCGATCAATAGTGCCAATCCTCAAGTTTATTATCGCTTTACGGTGGGCAATCCAGTAGAAGAGGACTATGAAGGTAGTTATTTTGGCACGCCACGAGATTTGAGTTTGCTTCTCTACAAACTTAATGCTGATGTGGACGTAGAAATCTTTCAAGATTTTAACCAAGACCTGATCCAGCAGGATGATGAAGTCACTATCTATTACACTGTTCCACAAAATACTGCTGAAACCCTAGAGTTTACCAATTTTGATGAAGGCATCTACTACATTCGCCTGTCTCAAAACAATGGTGATACCAACTACACCTTCAATTTATCTGTTCCCCCTCTAGCAGTTCCCCCAGACAATGCTGGTAACACTCCCACCAATGCTCAAGATTTAGGAACACTCAATGGTAGTTTGACTCGAACAGACTTTATTGGTGAGGTCGATAAAGATGACTATTATCGCTTTAACTTAACTAGCGTAAGCGATTTAAGTCTTAAAGTTAATGGATTAGATCAAGGGGATTTAACGGTAACACTGGGGAAAGACATTAACAATGATGGAGTTATTGACTTTGATGAAACCATCGCTATATCTGATGCTGAAGGAAACGAGTCAGAAGCGATTAATATTAATGGATTAGCCGATGGCACTTACTATGTTTGGCTCTCCCGTAATAGTGGCAATACAGATTACAACCTAAATTTATCAGCAACGCCATCTGTCATTCCACCAGATCAAGCAGGAAGTACCCCCAGCACGGCTTTTGATATCGGCTCTCTCAGTGTGGCATCTAATTTTAATGATTTCGTCGGGAATGTTGATCCAGAAGATTTCTACCGTTTTACCCTTGCCAATGTTAGTGGGTTAAAAATAGAACTTAAGGGACTATCATCTGATGCTGACTTAAAACTTGCTCAAGATGTTAACAATGATGGAGTGATAGACTCTGATGAAGTCATTAGTACCTCTAATTTAGAAGGAAATGATGCCGAGGTTATTAATATTAGTGCTTTAGCCGCAGGGAATTATTTTGTTCAGGTGCATCAGTATGAAGGTGACACTAATTACAACCTATCTCTCACGCCTACTAACGCGATTGGTTCTGACCTTTTAGTAACTAGAACTGATAGTACAGGAGCAGTCAATTTAGGAGATCTGTACACTTATGCCCTTACTGTAACCAATAACGGACCCAGTACAGCCACAAATATAGTTCTTACCGAAAATCTGCCATCCGGGGTTAATTTTGTCTCAGCAACCACCACTCCAGTTAGTGTGAACAATGGTGTTGTTACAGCTAGTTTAGGAACTCTCAGTAGTGGAGAAAGTACAACAGTCAATTTGACTCTTGGTACTTTTGCTTCAGGCAACCTTTTAAGTACAACTAACGTCACTAGTAGTGAGTATGATTACAACCCATCTAACAATTCCCTAGTTAGCACAAAAACTGTCAATTCAATAACTTCTCCTAATGCAGATTTGCAGTTAACCCAAATAGTTAATAATCTTAATCCTGGCATAGGAAATCAAATTACCTTTACGTTGACTCTTAAAAATCAAGGACCTGGCACAGCTACTGTTATCAAAGTACAAGATATTTTACCAGGAGGATTAAGTTTCGTTTCTGCATACGCAGATTTAGGAAGCTACGACAGCAACACAGGGATTTGGACTGTCGGGAATATGCCACCTAATGCAAGCGTTAATCTTAGCATTAGTGCAAACGTTAACTCAGGACAATCCATAACTAACACTGCTGAAGTGATTGCTGTTGATGAAGGAGATCCTGATTCTGTTCCCAATAACAATAATCCTAATGAAGATGATCAAGCTTCAGTAACTGTTAACGTTAATAGATCGAAAATATCATTTAGTTCTCCTACTTTCAGCGTCAATGAAAATGGAGATTATATTCGTGCTGTAACCATCATTCGCACTGGAAACATAGATAGAGTAGATAGCGTTACCATTACTCCTACCAATGGCACAGCCACAGCATCTAACGATTTTAACAGCAACCCTATCATAGTTAACTTTGATAATCGTGAAACAAGTAAAACCATTCGCATTCCTATTGAAAATGACACTGCTGTAGAATCCACTGAAACAGTTAACTTAACCCTCTCAAATCCCAGCCCAGGAGCTACATTAGGAAGTCAACAAACTTCCGTGCTGACAATTGTTGATAATGATGGCTCATTTGGCCATAGTGTCGGCGATCCCCACATGAAAACCTTGGATGGAATTTATTACGAGTTCCAATCCGTTGGAGTCTTTACTCTTCTTAAATCCACTACAGATGACTTTCAAATCCAAGCCCGACAAAAACTCTGGTCTCCTGGGGCTAGTGTTTCAGTCAATGAGGCCATTGCTATTAAAATAGGTGGAAATCGCTTCCAGCTTGATTTGAGCGCAAACCCGCTAAAAATTGACGGTATTGCCACTAATCTTCCTAATGGACAATACCAACCAATAGGAAATAACAATATAGTTCGGTCTGAAATAGTTCGGACTGACAACACGTACACCATTACGTACACCATTATTTCCGAAAATGGCGATCAAATTCAGGTCGCATTGAATAATGGCAGTTATATTGACGTTTTTGCTTATCCTGCCAGCAACCGCCAAGGTAAATTAGTAGGACTTTTGGGTAATTATAACGAGAATACAAATGATGATTTTGCTCTCCGCAATGGGACTGTTATCGGTGGGCAACCTAATTATAGCCGAATCTACGGTGACTATGACGACAGTTGGGGCGTTACTCAGGCAAATTCCCTATTTATAGAGTCAATTACAACTGCCCCTATTTCCCCTACCACAGTCATCACCATTGACACCCTAACTCCTGAACAGCGTACAGCAGCCGCAACAATTGCTCTTAATGCTGGTATTACCGACCCAAGGCTGTTGATAGCTGCGATTTTGGATATTCATCTTACCAATGGCGATAAGACATTTATCCAAGGTCATACTAACTTAGAGAAACAACTAAATATTAATACGGTAGGAAAAAGTGACGGCGATCCCCATCTTAAAACCTTAGATGGCGTTAAGTACGACTTCCAAGCCGCTGGAGAATTTACCCTCGTCAAATCCACCACCGACGACTTTGAAGTCCAAACCCGACAAGAACATTGGCGTGGCAAAACTAACATCTCAGTCAATACTGCTATTGCTCTCAAACTAGGTGGACAGCAAATCGAGTTTTATTTGAATGCGCCTGATTCTACTATTATCAATGGCAATTCTACTACTATTGCCAACAATCTGAGCTATGTAATTGGGCAAAACCTGATCGCTCACAATGACAACAAATACACCGTTATTTCTGACAATGGCGATCAAATTAATATCAGCTTTCAGAGTGACTACATCAATGTCAGTGTTGATCTTGCTAATAACCGCAAAGGTAATATAGTCGGACTTTTAGGCAACTATAACGGTAATGTAAACGACGAATTTGCTCTCCGGGATGGAACCTTGATAGGCGGCTCTATTTCCAAAGCGCGACTCTATGGCGACTATGGTAAAAGCTGGAGCGTTACCCAACCAGACTCCCTCTTTGATTACGCACCAGGGCAAAATACCAATATTAGCTTCTCGATCAATGGACTGACTTTTGATACTTTAGATCCACAAGTACGAGCATCAACAGAACAAATTGTCCGCAATGCAGGGATTACAGACCCAGACATTCTGCAAAATGCCATTGTGGATTTCGTCCTCACCAATGGTTCACCGGAATTTTTCCAAAGTTATGTTAACCAACAACGAGAACTAGCTCCCCCCGGATCAAGTTTTACTCTTGTCGGTGACGATGTGAATGATATCCTTGGAGGCATTGGTGTAGATAACCTAAGTGGTGGTAAAGGTAACGACACTTATTTTATAGATAATACAGCAGATACCATCACAGAAAATACTGATGAAGGTACAGACAAGGTTTTCAGCATTATTGATTACACATTGGGGGATAACCTAGAAAACCTAACTTTACAGGGAACAACCACTATTAACGGTACTGGTAATGAACTGAATAACAGCATTACAGGTAACGCAGCCGCTAACGTTCTCACAGGTAATTTAGGAAATGATACCCTTAATGGTGGTGCGGGTGCTGATACCATGATTGGTGGTCTGGGTAATGATTCTTACAATGTTGATAATACAGCAGATACCATCACAGAAAACTTGAATGAAGGTACAGATAGGGTTTCTAGCACCATCAATTACACATTGGGGGATAACCTAGAAAACCTGACTTTAACTGGAACAACCGCTATTAACGGTACTGGTAATGAACTGAATAACAACATTACAGGTAACGCAGCAGCTAACGTTCTCACAGGTAATTTAGGAAATGATATCCTTAATGGTGGTGCGGGTGCAGATACCATGATTGGTGGTGTGGGTAATGATTCTTACAATGTTGACAATACAGCAGATACCATCACAGAAAACTTGAATGAAGGTACAGATAGTGTTTTTAGCACTGTAACTTACACATTGGGGGATAACCTAGAAAACCTAACGTTACAGGGAACAACCGCTATTAACGGTACTGGTAATGCACTGAATAACAGCATTACAGGTAACGCAGCAGCTAACGTTCTCACAGGTGGTTTAGGAAATGATATCCTTAATGGTGGTGCGGGTGCAGATACCATGATTGGTGGTCTGGGTACGGATAGATTGTATTTAGGTTTAAACGATAATGCTGTAGATAACGTTAATTACGTTCTTGGTGATGGTACAGATACAGTTTACCAATTTGTGCGCGGTGTCGGTGGTGATCAACTGAATTTCTCAGGTATTGCCAATTTTGATGTAATTACATCAGGTACTTCTACATTAGTGCGAGTTGGAGATGGTATTGGTGGTAATGCTGGTTTTGGTACTGGTCAGTTATTAGTTACCTTATCCGGTACATCTGGATTTAATAGCACCAATTTTGGGGATAACCTGTTTGGTGGTACTTTCCTGTTTAGTTAATTGCTAGTAGGTTGGGTTATGGACTACAGTCCTAACCCACCATAAATTTAGGGGATAATAGTGGGTTATGCTGGATCTAGTTCCGCTAGATTTCCACCCTTCGGGTTTTGCGCCAAATGTAGGTAGAAAATCATTGTCTAGAGTACCGTAGGGCATACGGTAACTTTTGCGCTAGACACTTCGGCTATGCTCAGTGCAAGCGCAAGCAACGCTTTGGGAGATAAGACCTCTACTCGTGCTGGAGAAATCCTGGATGAGCAAGTCATGTCTTTGAACAAAGAATC
>JAKOGY010000086.1 GCA_028658405.1 Dolichospermum sp. ST_sed8
AAGTCGTGATTTTCCTCCAGGAAACAGAAGATAAAAATGCTTTTATCAATGTTTACCAAGATGTAAATACTACCCACTATTATCAAGTAATTAGAATGTGGGAACAAGACCCTGTTTTATTTCTTAATAATCCCGCACTCCTACCATTAGCACCATTAACCCGCACAAATGCACCTCAAGATTTATTATCGCAGGTTGCTGAAAGTGTTGCTAAAATTGAGGAAATAGAAATCAAGCGGGATATTGTAGCCTGTACTGAGATTTTAGCAGGTTTACGGTTTGAGAAAAAGCTGATTAGTCAATTACTTAGGGAGGATATTATGCGAGAATCAGTAATTTATCAAGATATTTTGCAAAAAGGCGAAGAAAAGGGTAGAAAGGAAGGTGAGAAACGGGGTGAACAACAGGGTGAACAACGGACAATTATCCGTCAACTTAATCGTCGATTTGGAGAATTAGATTCATCATTGGTTGATAGAATCAAAACTCTGAATATTGAAAAGTTGGATAATTTAGCAGATGCTTTATTAGACTTTTCTAATATCAATAATTTGGTAAATTGGTTAAATGACAATCAAGACGAAGGTCAATGATTTCTTGATGTTGGTTACGGGTAAGGACTGGTAAGGTGGTTTGTACATAAGGCTGTTGTTGAATGCGTTGCTGTACGGCAGTTCCAGCATTTTGGATATCTTTGGGCAAATTTACTAGGGCGTAATTTTCACCAGATGTCTAATGGTTATTCTGATTCCCCAATCAAGGTAAAAGCAGCCCAATTGAGAGGGGAAGAATATTTTGCTTTTGTTGTCAGCATGGCTTTTCTTAATGCGGTGGCTTTGTCAAGTTTTTGTTCTCTATTTTTATAAAACTCCGTCATCAGAAAGGATGTAGAATCATCATCAACAGCCCACAAAGAAACGATAATACTGGCAGTACCGGCACTAATCAAAGAACGTGATAAACCGACCACACCATCACCCGTAATGCGTCCGCGTCCGGTGTCACAGGCACTTAATACCACTAAATCTGCATTCAGTTTGAGGTTAAGAATTTCGTCAGCAGTGAGTAAACCATCGTCTTTACCAGATGGTGCAAAAGCGATCGCACTTCCTATACCCCGATACTCATCAAGTAAACCGTGGGTAGCAAAGTGAATAATCCCGGCTTGGGGCATTTTCTCTAAAATCGCTGTTTTCGTGGCTTTATTACCCGTTAAGGCTGAAATGTTCAGCAGAGAAGCAATATTTTTAGCTTCCTTTTCTGCCCAGATTAAGGCTTTTAATTGTTGGGCGGGTTGTCCTGGTTCTATTAATACCGTGGGCATGGTGGGATTACCGACAATTAAACTTGGTTGTGATTTTGTGGTTTGTCTGAGTTTTTGCTTGTGGGTTAAATCCAATATCTGAATTGATGGTGCTGTGAGGATAGTATGTTTTTCGATTAAGTATTTGCCTTTTTCATCTTGCAGTGCAGGGAAAGGAACAAGGAATAATTCACTTTGAGGAATGAAAACGACTTTTTCAGTGTCTTTTTTGGGAAGAAGGTCAGCAATGGGTGTAATTAGTAATTCATGGAGTCTTTCAAATCTTCCTTTGACTGGGGCAGCATTCGGATCTGCACTGACGAGAACACCTCTACCTCTAACACCAATAGATTCACGACTGATAGTAACAAGTTCTGCAAGAGTTGTATTTTCTTTTTGCCACAGAGGTTTTAAATCAGATTTACGAAAGGCAATTTCACCTGTGGGTTTAATCACCCAGATATAGATTTCTGATTCTTCTTTTTTTCGTTTACCATCAACTTTAAATTCATCACCAATAATCGAATATTGAACAAGGGTGGCATTCTGCTGTTTGGCAATTTTTTGTAACAAGGATATTGTGGGTTTATCAACAGTAGGTTGTGAGCTTTGAGTGGTATTTGTGCTGGATAAGCGTGAAGTCAATAACTCTACAAATGCCCTAGCACGTCCCCGTTCAGAAATTTCTAAGGCTTCATTGGTCTTGTTCTGAGCAATTAGGACTTGTTGTAATGTGCGATAAGTGCCAGCTTGTTCTTCAAAAATAGAGACTTTGTAACTATCATTTTGACCTAATTTTGCTCGTAAAGATTCCAAAATTTCAATGGCAGCATACAGGTGTTTTTCTGCTTCTGAAAATTTACCAAATTTTAAAAGAGTCCAACCTAAATTTGACAACGTTATTGCCTCTCCTCTGGTGTATTTAACTTTTCGTGCGAATACTAAACCTTGCTGATAATATTCAATAGATTTACCATAATTTCCTAGTATACGGTAAGCGGTGCCTAAATATCCTAATGTTTGCGATTGGCTCAGAGGATCGTTAAATTTATTTTGAATTTCTAAATCCTTTTCTAGGTAATTTATTGCCTGGGCAGCATCGCCTTTTGATGTGTAAGATAGTCCTATATTTCCTAATGCCGATCCCTCTGCGTGGCTGTCTTGTTGAGAGCGAGCAATGGCTAATGTCTGCTGATAGTAATCAATCGCTTTGTCATAATTATTTAATTGATAATAGATATTACCAAGAGTATTTAGTGCCGACATTTCTGTTTTACGATCTATAATAGAACGAGCTATTTTTAAACTTTCTATAGTAGATTTCAATGCTGTTTGATAATCAGCTAATAAATAAAAAGCATTACCCATACTTAGTAGAGATGCTGCCTCTCCATCCTGATCTTTAATATTTCTAGCCATTTCTAATGCCTGTTGATAATACTGAATTGCTTCAGCATAATTTTCTTGTGCCTGGTAGGCAATTCCTAAATTTCCCAACACTGATACCTTAGTTTTTTGGTCTTTGATTTCCGGCGCTAATAACAAGTATTCTTGATAATATTTGATTGCCTGTTTCCAATCTTTTAATTCCATATAAACTTCGCCAAGACGGCTTAGTAACAATATATCGAGATTTGGGTTTTTGATTTTTCGTGTTAACACCAAAGTTTGCTGATAATAATTAATTGCCAGTGACCAATTTTTTAGTTGGTCATAAGCCAGTCCGAGTTTACCTAGAGCAAATATTTCTTCTTTTTCGGTTGTCTTTTTTTCCTGTGCCAGTAATAATATCTGCTGCAAGTAATCTATTTCTTTTTGATAATTACCCTGGGAATGATAAGCATCAGCCAGTTTTTTTAAGAAATCTATTTGTCCTGAAGTGTCTTTAATATTTGTTGTAAGTGCTAAACCTTGGTTAGAAATATCAATTGCAGCAGCATAATTTTTTAAACTCATATAATTAAATGCTAGATTACCCAGCAATTGCTTTACATTTTTATAATCTTTTTTAGCCTTGGCAAGTATTAAGGCTGGTTGGTAATATTCAATTGCTTTTAGATAGTTGCCTGACTTTTGGTAGCAATCCCCTAATACACGTAAAATTTGATATTCATTCACTCGCTTGGGCAATTTCTGCTCTATACTTAAAGCTTGCTGAAAGTAATCAATTGCTGTACTAAAGTTGCTCTGTTGCGTATAACTAATTCCTAACATAAACAAAATTCCAGATTCACGGTTACGGTCTTTGATTTCACGATAGATGATTAGTGCTTGTTGCCAAGACTGTAATGCTGCTGTAAATTGACTGATTTTATACTGCTCAATACCTTCCTGTAACAGTCTATCTGCTTCTGCTTTCCGGTCTGCTGGTGTTTGTGCTAACACCTGTGATACCTGGAATAACATCGGCAAATTAACCACAGGTTGTAAAACTGTCAGGATGAAAGTGATAAATGCAATTAACCGAATTTGGCGATAAGACATGGATTTTATACCAATTGTTGAGAGAAAATTAAAATTAACAGTTTAGTGCGAGTCCCCAATTAGGGTAAAAGCAGCCCAATTTATGGGATTTGGGTATTTCTTCATAGTTATTAGCATTGCCTGACGCAAAGCAGCAGCTTTATCTGGATTTTTACTTAATTCTTGATAAAACTCAGTCATCAAAAATGCTGTTGCCATATCCGAGACACACCACAAAGAACCAATCACGCTAGTAGCACCTGCGGTTAAAAAAGACCGCGATAAACCAATTACACCATCATTGGTAACTTTGCCTATAGCTGTATCATTACCACTTAATACCACTAATTCCGCTTTTAGGTTCAAGTTGATAATTTCTTCAGATGTCAGCCAACCATCATCTTTACTAGAGGGCGCTAAAGCTAATGCACTGTCCAATCCTTGCTCATTATTTGGTAATGCAATTGTCGCTAAGTGAATAATTTTCGCTTGTGGCATTTTTTGGACAATTGTGGTTTCTGTGGCTGCATTCCCTGTCAGTGCTTTGGTGTTAAAAATCTCAGCTATTTGTTTTGCTTCTTGTTCTGCACCTGGAAGTGGATGTTGTTCTTGGGGCTTTTCCCATCCTGGAAATGGTTTAGCAGGCATGATAGGATTACCTACAATTAATACATCTTTAACTAATCCTTGATTTTGCTGTTTTCGTTGATAAAGTAAATCTAAAACTTGAATTGAGGGAGCAGTGGCAATGGTATGTTTTTCAATTAAGTATTGACCTTTTTTATCTTGTAATGCTGCAAAGGGAACAAAAAATAAGTCCCCTTGAGGAATGAAAATAATGTGTTTATCGGGCTGATTTGGCAATAAATCGGCAATGGGTTGAATTAAAATCTCATGCAGTTTTAGTAATTCTTTGTTTGAGCTAAACTCCTTTGTCAGTTCTACTTTAATCATTCCTTTATTATTTCTATTTCGCGCTCCTATTCTACTGCGACTTCCCGCGACTAAATCATTTAAAGATGTATTTTCTTTTTGCCATAAAGGTTTTAGATTAACTTGACGAAAAGCTATTTCACCTGTAGGTTGAATTACCCAAATTAGCAGTTCTGATTCTTGAGGTTGCTTTTTACCTGCAATTACAAATTCATCATTAATAATTGAATATTGAACAATTGTGGCATTTTGTTGTTTAGCAACTTGTTTAATTTGCTCAGAAGATAAAGAAATAGCTATTTGCTTTGATTTATGTGAGGTTAATAATTCCCAAAATGCACCATTATGACTACGTTCAGAAATTTCTAATGCAGCTTCTGGTTTATTCTGGGTAATGAGGGTTTTTTGTAATTGGTTATATATTGATATTTGGTTAGTAGAATTAGATATTGTATCTATATTTGCTGTTGATGGTTTTAGGTATATATCATTTGCTTGAACGGTGTTAACAGGTATGGAAACAGTCGTCAAAAGCATGATCCAACTAGATGCTAGTTGAGGAATTAAGCTAATGGAACTGATTCTGAAGTTTTTCATGGTTGAATAGGGGATTTATTGTATCAAAGTTTATATACCTCTGGGCTTTTGGGGTTATGCAATATTCACTCAACAGAAACATGATTTATGTAAAAATGTAGAAATGTTGGGTTTCCTTGCGTCAACCCAACCTACGATTTTTGAATAATTTATGGGATAATTTCTAACTAGCTTCTATTTGTTTAACTGCATTATCCGCTTTTTGGGCAAATTCGTCTTCTCCTTCTTCTTTAAACAATTTAGATGCTTTTTTGAAATCAGCGATCGCTCCTTGTTTATCTTGTAACATCGCTAGGGTTAAACCTCTAAAAAAGTGAGCATAAGCAATATTGGGAGTAATTTCTAAGGCTTTATCAAAATCTTTTTTTGCTCCTTGATAGCTTTCTAAACCAAATCTACTAAATCCACGTCCAAGATATGCATAGGCATTATTAGGATCAATTTCGATAATTTTGTTAAAATCAGCGATCGCTCCTCGAAAATCTTTCAATTCTACTTTTTTAAAACCCTGTGTAAAGTATGTGTCCACATCTTTAGAATTGGGACTTACTGAGTTCTGTAATGGTGCTAGTTGCTGAGGTTTTAATAAATTTTGAGCGTTGGCTTTGGGGCTAATAATGATTGTGCTAAATACCAGAATGCTTGCTGCTAATTTCCAAAGTTTCATAGTTGTATTTCCTCAACAATAATTAAGTTGACTCATTTTATTGACATAATATTTATCAGGTGTTTAAAAGAACAATACCTGATTAATTAGGTGGAACTATTGGAGCATCATCCCCTCCTTGATTATTAAAATCTGCAATTACCCCCAGATAATTTTTTGATTTCATCAAATCCTCGCTGATTGACAATAAATATATAGACAGTCAAATTCATGATCATGAATGTGAATTTAAAACTTGACTGTTGGTTCACAACTATATGTATTTCTGAGGTTTTAGAGGTTATGCAAAAGAGAAAATTTTTTCAAAAAATAAATCCCCGATTTCTTTGACAAGTCGAGGATCTGGATATTACAGCGATTTCCAATCATATAAGTTACATCTTAGCCCCCTCATCGCTTGCGGGGAGGGGGTTGGGGGTGGGGTTCTTGTTCCAGGTTTGATGACAATTTGCTGTAGGTTTTTTCACAGGACTTACGCAACTGGCACATTGGTAGCGTGCGTCAGATATCAACAATCTGTTTATTTAGAGAACTTCACAAAAAAAATGAACTGCTTGCAGCAGCGCTTCGCTATCCAATTTTGTGGGATGGGCATCCTGCCCGTCCTTGTATTATTAGGGGACCAGATGCCCGCACTACAAGAAATTTTGGGATATTTTTTAAATTGGAAGTCTCTTATATGATTTACGCAGTCTGACGCACCCTACAATCTATCTGATTTTGGCTGTGTACATAACTGGTTAGGAATTTTTTTGAGCATCCTATCTAACTCAGGAGAAGGTTTTTGTACTGAGTATGCTTGCTGTAACACATCTGACCACAGACCCAATTTAGTAAAGTAGTTAGCTTTAGCAAGAGCGATCGCTTCGGTCACCGCAGGTATCGCTTCAGGGTTACTTCTTTCTGCTTGTAGCTGATTTTCTAGCGTCTTCAGTTCTGCGGTAATGCTGTTGCGTTGTTCACTCTCCATAATTTGAAATTCCACAAATGTTGCTGGACTTTTACCAAGAAATATATCTAACTTGTAGGTTTGGCCTGGTTGCAGTGGTTGTCCCGTATAAGTATATTGTTGAGTATTTTCCACATTTTCACTGAAAATAACAGTATTATTACTTATGTCAGTGACCTTTATTTTTTTGATTTTACCATGCCAAAGAAATAAAGGGCGATCGCTCCAAATAATTCTAGTATCAGAAGAAGCATCTGGGGAAACCATGCAGATAGAGTTTATAGGACGACTACCTCCTTTACGTGGTTTTACAGGTGGTTTATTAGAAAATAGCAGTTGAGAAATATTACTCCAAAATGAAGCAGGTTTCTGAGGATTTTTCTGGGACATAACCGCTTGATTAGGTAAGATAGCCAAAGTGCTGAAAGCTAGAGATGATAAAATTACCCTAGATAAAAAAGATTTATTCATCAGATTTTTTGTCCAAAATCGCAGATAGAATGTAAAACCACAATGTTACAGAAGGTAACAACCAAGGTAATAAAATTGCAGTTGCAGAAATGTATAATTGTAAACTTATTAAACCATAAATACCTGTAACTATGGTGATTATGATTAAAGATTGCGGTTGATTAGATTTTTTACTGGGTAATAAATATAAACTTAAACTTTTGCCTATTAATATAGCTACCCCAATCATCCAAAAATCAGGAATGGGTATAACTAATCTTTCAGTGAGTAAATGATGTATCATATAGGCATGATATTCACCACCTGTTAATACTTGGCTTTGATTGATGGGATTTTCTTGATCACGCCAATATTTAATAGCTGGAAAATCTGACACTGAAAAATTATCTTCACCATCTTGAGAAATCCCAGCTTCTTCATATCCCCCAGGGGCAATAATCACAATTTGCTCAGGTAAATTTTTAGAAATAACTTTATTTTCTAATAATTGCCAAGCCGGAATAGTTTTATATGCTTGTTTAGGAGAAATCGAAAAATCAATAATTGGGTGCATCCACATTTGATTGAGTTGATAACTTAAAACTGTGATTAGTTGTGAATGGGATCTTTTTGAGATCAAAGATGTAAAAATCGGTGAAATATCTTTTTTATCTTCCTCTTGACGATACAGAAAATTTCTCATCTGTAGAGAAAAATCTGACTGACTATCTAATTTTGGTTGTGGTGCATTAGGAATTTGTTGTAATTTATGTCCAAGAGTTAATAAACTGGAAAAACTCCAAGGTGAGGATGGGGAATTATGATCAGGTAATAGTTGCATATATCCAGGTGAAAGCTCTATTTCACCTTCTAAACTCCAATTAAGATTAGCAATATTAGGTAGTACCCGTAACCATTGACTTTTCTTATTCAAAGTTCCAGCAAAAACAAACCATGTCGGTTTTGGTGAGGAATTTACAGCAGATTGAATAGACTTAGCGAGAATGGAATCGCTTGCTTCTTGATGTCTATCTAATAAATAATCAATACCAATCATTTTGGCTTGATTAGCCGTTAACCTATCAATTAAACTTGCTAAATACTTACGCTCTATCGGTTTAGGATTAGAAATTTTAGCCTTTCTAATGGAATCTTCATCAATTTCTACCAATAAAACTGGGGGAGTTGCTACAGTTGCAACCTGTCCTGTGAGTTGACGATAGATAGCTTGTCCTAATATCCGACGCTGTAATAAAAATTGTTGGACAGGTAATAGTAAACTAATTATTAACAAAACTGAAAGTGCGATCGCTTCTTTGCGAGTGGGAATTAATTTTTCGGTTATTTCATTAACAAAAGAAGGTTGAAGACGAAATAAATTTGCTCCTGGATGCCGAAATAAAGAAGGAATTAGATATGCACTGGGATAAGTAAAATTCTTTTCTATTTTCAGATATTGTCCTGCTAAAATTAATGAATGATGAACATCTTTATATTCAGCTAACACTTGTAAAAAGCGCAGTAAAAATTCTTCTGCTACTTCATTATGAATAGGTTCACGCATTACCGCAACTTGACTGATACCTAAATCAATTAGTTTATCAGCAATAGTCAAACCATTACAAGAATTGAAAACTGCACATTGTAATCCTCTATCTTTAGCAGTAATTAAAGCGGGTTCTAGTTCAGAAATTGATAAAGCTACATGAGGAGCAATCCCTAATTCACCACCAGTCAAATTAGTTTCATTACTATGTCCTGCAAAAAATAAAATATCCCAGCCGATTTGTGAAGAAATAGTTTTGACAATTTCAGTTTTTAATTCATCAATATTCTTATTGGGTTGCCAACCGATAAAAGTAACTTCTGCATGAGCATTTAAAGATTTGATGGCTTGCTTTTCAGTTTTAAAGTTTAAACCTGTTTCATCTCCTAAAATTACTAGAATTCTAGCTTTATGTGGATATTTACCCTGAGTAGATGTAACTGTTCCTTGACGATTTTTAGCAGTGCGGACAATGCGAATCTGACTAGACTCTAAAGCAAATTCTGTACCAATTTCCCATACTTCCCAAGGCAACTTGGCTAAAGTTAGAGTGCTGCAAGTGATAAAAATATCAAGATAGGGGTTTTGATTTTGTTTACTAGCTTGAGCAATTTGTTTACGAATTTCAAATAATTCTGCACTGCGTAACCAGTGATGAAATTCAGATAAAAATTGAGCTTCAGCTTGTACTAATCGAGCGTGCCAATCAATGGGAGGAGCAGCGAGACTACCCATATTTGCAACTTTTCCCCGCAGTGCTTTTTTATAAAAACTCAGATAAATATTTTGCCATTCTTGGTATAGTTTAGTTAGATTTTCTGGATAGGTAACATTAACACTCAAATGTTGTCCTTGACCCCAAGATAATTGAAATAAACATACTTGTTCAACCTGTTGAATTGTGAGATAAAAAGCAGTAAAATTCATCATATTTTAAAATAAAAACATTACGTAGGTTGGGTTAAGCGTAGCGAACCCAACAAAGATTTCCTCATAAATTTTGGGTTTTCTCAACCCCACCTGATTTGAAAATAAGACCCCACCCCTAACCCCTCCCCGCAAGCAAGGAGGGGAATAAGAAGTTTTTTTATATGTCCTGGTGTATGCAGTTCATGATGGCTATTTAGACTCACCAATTAAAGTAAAAGCCGCCCAATTTACTGGAGCAGGACTTTTTTTCATAGTTTTGAGCATAGCATTTCTTAATGCCACGGCTTTATCAGGGTTTTGTTGCCATTGTTGATAAAACTCCATCATTAATTCTGCTGTAGGTGCATCTGGGACAGACCATAAAGAGACAATTACACTCGGCGCACCAGCAGTAATTAAGGAACGAGATAAACCAATAACACCATCACCAGTAATTGCACCTCTACCAGTATCGCAAGCACTCAAAACCACCAATTCAGCATTAATAGATAAATCAACGATTTCCGCAGGAGTGAGTAAACCATCATCGTTTTTAGTAGGTGCAAGGGCTATGGCGGTAGGAATACTTTTATCAGTATCGGCTAAAAGTCCATGTGTTGCTAAATGAATAATTCTGGCAGATGATAATTTTTGTTTGAGAGCAGCTTTTGTGGCATCTTTCCCAGTGATAGCTTCAGTTTTGAAGAATTTAGCAATTGCCAAAGTTTCCTTTTCTGCACCTTTAAGGGTGTCAAGTTGTACAAGGTCAATACCCACTTTTGGCATTTCTGGATTACCCATCACTAAGATATCTTTACCTCGCACTTTTTGCCGTTGTTGATGTGTTAAATCTAAAACTTGAATTGCCGGTGCAGTTAAGATTGTGTGCTTTTCAATTAAGTATTTACCGTCTTTATCTTGCAGTGCCACAAAAGGAACTAAAAACAGTGAATCATGGGGAATGAAAATAACTTTTTCTTCTGGGTTAGTGGGGAGAAGAGAAGCAATAGGAGCAATTAATATTTCATGCAGTGTTTGTAAATTCTTTTTTTGAACTTGCTCATCTTTAAGTCCTTCTACATAAATACCCCCCCGATCTCTAGTTTGCTCATCTTTAAGTCCTTCTACATAAATACCCCCCCGACCTCCAGCACCTATAGAAATACGGCTATTGTTTACAAGTTCTGCAAGTGGTGTGTTTAACGATTTCAGGTCTACTTGTTTAAAGGTTATTTCGCCAGTTGATTTAATGACCCAAATATATATCTCAGATGGTTTCCAAGTTTTTGGATAATCTTGATTATTTTCTGGTTGAGCAATTGTATATTCTACAATTGTCGCATTTTGCTCTCTGGCAATTTTCTGGATTTTTTCAATGCTTAGTGGCTGAACAGTTAACTGATTACTCTGCTTCTCTGAAATGCGCGATGTTAATAGGTTCACAAATGCTCTAGCCCTACCGCGTTCAGCTACTTCTAATGCTTCTTGGAACTTGTTTTGAGCAATTAAAATTTTTTGCACTATGGTGTAGGTCTTAGACTGCTGTTCAAAGATAGAAATTTGGCTTTTATCTGTTAGGTCAATCCGCACAGATTCATAAATTTTAATAGCTTCATATAAAGCAACGACCGCTTTAGGTAGATTGCCTATATCGAAATTATTTGTGCCAATTGAATGTAAAATTAGTGCTTGTTCTACTTTTTGGTTAGCTTTTTGGGCAGATGCTACTGCTTTTTCATGAAAACTTATGGCTAAATCATGTTTACCTTGTTCTTCATAGAATAACCCAATCCTCCAACATATATTTGCTTGAACTCCAGGAGAATTTTCAGATAATTCAATTGCTTGTTGAAAATATTCGGATACACGATCATTTTGTCCGAGTTTACCATAAGCAATACCAACTTCTGCTAAAGCAGATGCTTTTCCCGTAATGACTCCAAGTGCTTCCCATCTTTGTAAATCATCTAGTGCAGATTTTAAATTTTGTTCCAAGTTATTCTCAGATGAGGATGATTTACTGTCACTAGAATTAGAAGATCCGAAAGCATCTGGATGCGCTTTTCTTAATTTCTCATAATCCTGATCAACTTTTTTTACCTCATCAGGTTGCCCTAAAAAGGCGTAATTTTTTTGCATTAAAGTATAGCTCAAACCAATTGAACGTTTGACTTGTATCATACTATCAACAAAAAACTTTTTTTGACGCTCAGAGGTGATTTTTTTATCTTGTTTAAGACCTTCAATATATTTAAGAGTTGAGGTCAAAATATCTACTGATTGCTGATGAAATTTAATTGATTGTTCATACTTACTAAGACTATCGTATATACCGGCAATACTAGTAAGAATATCTTTTTGCTCCAAATTTTTTTCCACAATATCTACAGGAGATTTAGTAACTACTTTCTCCCCAACAACCAAAGCTTGCTGATAGTATGTCAGAGATTTTTCTAATTGTCCCCTGGTTTGATAAGCCTGAGCTAAATTAGACAAGGTATCTCGAAGTTGAATCTGAGTATTATTCTGCTGTTGGAATATTTTTACAGCTTGCTCAAGTGCTTCTAACGCTTTTGATGACTGATTCTGAAGGTTGTATATCTGGACAATCTGCAATAAGGCTTGTCCTTGTTTAATAATTGCCCCTGTCTCTTTGGCAACTTTGACAGCATCTTGAAAATACTGGAGTGCTTTGTTGATGAATTGAATACCTGCTTGATCTTTATTTATTCCTTTAACCAAACCAAATAGCCAATAATTTACGCCAAGCTTAATGAGAAGAGAGGGTTCGTATTTGCGAAGGATCTGTTTTTCTGCTGTAGAATTACTACCCTGTCTTACAATTACCAAGGCTTGTTCTAATAAATTTATTGCTTTGACTTGATCGCTGCTACTGTTAATAGCAGCTAGATTGAATAGTACCCATACTTCTGTATCATGATTTTTGCTTTTTTGGGCATTTATTAGACTTTCTTTATAGTATTTAGCTGCGCGATCAGAATTTCCTAAAGCTAGTTGATACTCTACTCCCAAACTGAAATTTACTTTTGCTTGTAAGTCAAAATTATTGATAGATTGGGCAATTTTCAAAGCTTCTTGATAGTAGGAAATTGCGCGTTCAGATAAATCCCGCTTAGAATAAAGACTTCCTAAATTATTTAATGTTCTTCCTTTTAATGCAAGATTTTTGATAGTTTCAGCGATTTGCAATGCCTGTTCATAGTAGGTCATTGCTTTGTTTTCATCTTTCAAATCATAGTAAGCTTTAGCAATTAATCTGATTGACTCACCTTCTCCCTGGGAATTCTTAATTTGGCGATAAATCGTCAATGCTTGCTGAAAAATTTGTAAAGCAGCTTGGGGTTGCTCATTAATCAGTAGTTCTTCACCTTTTTGCAGCAGTATTTCTGCTTGAGTTTTTTGATTATTTGGGTTTTGTGCCAATACCTGGTTAACTCTTAAGTTATGGTCTGGAAAACTGGAGTTATTCAGCCGCAATGCTTCCGCTTTACTTTGTTTTGTAGTTTCTGTATTTGCAGTCAGGGTAGCTGGTATAATTCCCTTTGTCTTTGATTCAGCAACACCAATAGGGAAAAACAGGGAAAGCACTAAAGTAACAAGAGAGAGGGATTTGAGACGGTAATGCACGGTAAACACTCCTCTAAGCAGGGTGAGAAAAATTTCTGGTTAATTCTTTATATCTCTCACACTTAGGGACGTTATGCAAAGATTTTAGCTTTTTCACCTCCTCAAGGGGTTACAAATATCGCATATTTAATTGTCACTCCTATTAGACATCTCCAAAAATTAAATATGCGTAGCCTGAAACCCTTGTAGGGACAATTCATGAATTGTCCCTACATTCTTTTTCACCAGATGTCTATTGTTTAGTGCGATCGCCCAGGATAAAATGTAAACGGAGGTAAGGTCAATTCAACACCATTTACTAAACTTACACTTACCAAAAACTTCTCATCCCAATTACCAACAACACGAGTAAACAAATAAGAATCACCCTGTTCTTGATTTATTCCTTGTTCTACTAAAATGCTAGTTTGGTCACTGACTCGCAGTTTTAAATAAGCAGGTAAAGTGTTTTGTGCAGATGTACCCAAAACTAATAATAATGTCCACAAGGGGTCTGATTCAGATAATATTGTCCAAGTTACAGCATACAATCGTAGGGGAATTCCTGCCAATAGCAAATCATGATAAGCACCCCGCGCTTGAGAGGGAATTTCTAAACCCCTGCTTTGGAGTTGGTTAGTAATTACTTGAAATTCCTCTATAGGACTCCGCATTGCTCGCCCAGGTGCTATATTAGGTAATAATTGCCAAGAAAGTTCCTGTGCTAATTCATCTAATTCATCCCATAACCAACGTCCTACATTTATCGCTGGTTGGGTTAACAATTTGAATAAATCTTTTAAACTATCTTGCAGTGAATAATTATGTCCTTGCTGCTGCAAATTATCCAGCCAATTGAGTAATTCTATATTAGTAATTACTGCACTTCCTTGTTCCCAAGTCAATACTTGCCAAAGTTCAACATTAGGTAATTGCAATTGTGGTAATAATCCCATTAATTCAGTTTGCATTGATGCTAAAATTTGCGTTCTTTGGTTGTTGGTAACTGGTAAAGTAATGGCATTTGCTTCTAAACAACGTAAATATAATAATAAATCATCTGGTTCTTGTGCAAACCAACCCACCGGAATTTGATAAGTCCAATCTGTTTTAGGTTGTAAATTCGCTGCTGTTTGTTTTTCCATCAATTGCTGATAGGATAAAAAGCCAGAAACTATGGCTGTTTCTTGTTCTTCCAAAACTTCTATTGATACATAGAAATGGGCAATATATTCTGGTAAATCTACAACGGCTCTCGGTACAACTATCTCATCATCATTGAGGCTATCATTAGTCAATAAACAAACTTTAAATTTACCTACTTGCAAATTAGCAACAGCAGCAATGACATTAGCTATAGCTGGTTGAAATACTGTACATTTATCCTCATTAACCGTGAGTGAATCTGCTCTTTCAGTCAACCATTCTTTAAAAGCCAATAACGCCAAAGTATTAATATAAGTTTGCCATTGTTGAGATTGCTTTTTAATTTTGAGGCTGTTTTCTACCGCTTGATTAATTTGTTCAGTATCAAGATTAATAGCGGTTGTTGGTAAAACTTCAAATTCAAGCGGCATTAGATAATGATTATTTGTGAGATTGTTTGACAAGTTATTCATACTTCCTCATTAATTAATTATATCGTCGAGATAGCGGCAAAGACGCTGATTAAAAATACTGGTTTTTGTCGGGAGACTTTTTGCTGTTTGTGCCTGAATTTCAGCAGCTTCGATAACATGATTAATTTGTTCATTGAGAGCAATTTTAATTTTTCCTTCTAGGGTTTGTAGACTATCTGGGTGGGAATAATTTTTTGCTAATTCCATTACAGAATTACACAACATTATTAAAAGCTCTTGTCGAACATCAGCACGAAAATCTTTTAACTTTAAAAAACGGGTAACAGCATCTTGGGCGCGTAATCCCACCTTTGCAGCAATTTCTGTCATTGATAAATTTTGACAATGAAATAACTGGAGTGCAAGTAAAAACTTTTTAGCCTTATCACCCTTTTTTCGTTGTAATTGTTCTACTCGTTTTTGAGTAACTATTGCTAAAGCTTGTTCTAGACAAGCTAGAAATTGTGGGCGATATAATTGCAAAAATTCTGTTTGTTCATCTTCATCATTTACTACTTCTGTAGTATTAGTATAACCTGTAATTCCCTCACAATAGCCATCTCCAGCAACATCTAAAGATTCCGCTGGTAAAGAACCACCCCGAACATGAATTCGATACCGTCGCAATTGTTCAGCGAGTCTTTGTAATTGTGTCATTACAGTTTCACTGCTAAGATTTTGACCTGTTTTACTTTGCAAAAGAGTAGCAATTGCTTGTAATTGGTAAATTGTAGGTATAGTACATTTTCCTCCTCTTCTCTTGGGAGGTTGTTCTAAATTATCTCCTCTTTCCTTCCCACGTTGTTGTAAACGAGCAGTTCTATAAATAGCGTGATAACTATCTAAAAGTTGCTGCGCTTGCAGAATTTCACTAGCAGTTAAAGAATAAAAATTAGTAAAAATTCGTTGTAACTGTTTAGGTTTTGTATCATTGAGAATTGCCCAATCACTGACTAAATAAACTCCACATTCTAGAAGAAATTGATTGAGTCTATGATTTTGTTTAACTCGTGTACTTGTCCAGGTTGTCAAATTGCTTTTTTCTGGATCAAAACTCTGCAAAATTTGACGAGAAAAGGACTGATAATTACCAACGGGTTTTAATTTACCATCATCATCTAGAACACAAAGCAATAAGTCAGCATATTTGAAACCATGAACAGTCCCAAATTTAGCTTCTAGTTGTACGCACACTTGCTCAATTTGCCAGGATATAAAACAGAGTAGACAACGTTCTGCTAATAAGTATCTATCAGCAGGTACATTTTCTGATAATTGCAGCAGTTTTTTGTGAATTTCTGAGTCTGGAATATCATCATTAATTGTAGTGGCTGGAAACACATCAGTAAAAAACACCTTAGCTGGAGTAATTTCCTGAATCTGTCGCCGTCCTGCTGCATCAATTTTTACCAATTGCCAATATCTTGATCTCAAACCCATAGATATTTGTACTTAACTATCTACAACAGTATCATCTGACATTCATTCTTAATTCTCGACTCGCCGACCTTATGCAGTTTTAGCTGAAAAACCTAGCCACAGTATGACGTACAACAATAAATATTATCAAAATAATATGTTTACGCAGTAACCAATCTTAACAAAATATAGCAATCCGATTTGATGTATGAATTTATTTGTGTAGAGAGGGAACAGAGAACGGGAAAAAGGAAAGAAGGGAAACAAGGCACGAATATGTCTACTGAGTCTTGTATGGCTACGCCACGCAAGCTATCAGAAATCAAATAGGAATCCCATAGTAGGATATCATGTCCGTCTGATTAGTTGTAATTGTCGCATCTGTGCAAAAAGCTGATAGTGCAGCGTGGCGTAAGCCATAAAATCTGTCTCAAGAAAAGCTAGAAGTGCGATTCGTTGCCTTCATGATAAGTCTTTAACCCGACACAATATATTGTATTTTATTTTTGGCATTTCCTGAATAACAAAAATTTTTGCATATCCTCCTGAGTGCCTGGAAGTATATAAAAACAGAATCAGGCAACCATTCTCTAATTTACGAAATTTGAAAGGATTGTATATGACTTATACTTTGTTAATCCCAAAACCTTTATTGACAGAAATAGAAGAGCAAATATTAAGGAACGGCTTTAGTATTCTCACGGAAGGTGAATTTCAAAATAAATTGTTTTTTGAGAAAAGTATTTGGCAAGAATTTAGAGATAGTTGGAATAATTTAAAGCTTGATACATATATGAATGATAACGGAAAATACCGTCATCGGAGATATTCAGCATTTCAGTACAATCAAATCTCTAGAAACTTACTTGAAAAACCAGGAGAACCTCATTATCAACAAAAAAACTTCAATCAATTGAATGGAGGAACAAACAGATACTATGAGCCATTAGAATACAAAACAAAAGCTAATTTAGTATTTGTTAGTATCATTGATTTTTGTATTAAGCTTTTTACAGAACTTAAACCTAACCGAGATTGGCATTTAGAGGTTCATCAATTTCGTATTACTACTAATTCAGATTTTTGTGGTTTCCCTACACCAGAAGGTATCCACAGAGATGGTGTTACTTACGCATTCATTATGCTTGCAGGAAAAGAAAATGTCATGGGTGGAGAAAGTTATATTTATGATAACCAGAAACAACCCATTTTCAACTACATCTTAGAAAACCCTCTAGATTGTGCTTTTTTAGATGATATTAAGCTCAGACATAGTGTATCACCTATTACTCCACTTGCAAGTGATAAAGAAGGATACCGAGACACCTTAGTGATTACATTTACCCAATTGTAAAATATAGGAATAGTATTTGATTTTTTAAAATCCTGATTAGCCGAAACCTTGTCCGACATGGATTCAAGTTTCAGTATACCTAACAAGATTCAAATCAGATTCCTATCGGGACTTAAATACGTTTGAGGTTATTTTATCGGCGTTTTTTACCTAAGTCCCGCTATAGAATATCTCGCTGTTAGGCGTATATAACAGTGAGATTAGATAAATTATTCAGTATTGAGGATTAATAAAATGAAACTTCCATTGATAAAGCCTTCATCTGTAAACATTGGATTTGCTCTTTTTATAGGAGTTTTTGGGATTTCAACCGCCGCTATTTTTGTAAGATTATCAACTCAAACAACAGGTTTAAATGGAATTGGATTTAGTCTTTTTTTATCAGCTTCTCGATTAATAGTTTCTTCATTATTGATGTTTCCATTATGGAGGGGTTTATCTAAGGTACAATCTCAGCGAGGGGCTTTTGCTTATTCTGTGATTGCTGGTATATGTTTGGCAACTCACTATGTAACTTGGTTTTTATCTCTTTCTTACACATCGATAACAGCTTCCGCTACTATAGTGACTACTAGCCCTATATGGGTTACATTGCTCTCTTGGATATTTTTTAAAGAAAAGCCATCACGTCGGACATTATTAGGTATATCATTAGCACTTTTCGGTGGATTATTGATTGGTTATGATGGAGCTATAACAGAAAATAATATTGCTAAAAATCCACTTTTAGGAAATTTTCTTGCCTTAATTGGCTCATGGGTATATAGCCTTTATTTCTTAGCAGGTCGAGAAGCACAAAATAAGGGATTGAATACTGGAATGTATGCAGTAATTGCTTATGGCTCCGCAGCATTAGTTTTACTTCCTTTACCCTATTTTTTTCATAGTGGTTACACAGGTTATCCTGCAATTGTTTATTTGTACATTTTTCTGATGGCTGTATTATCACAGATTATTGGTCAAACGTGTTTAAATTGGTCATTGCGTTGGGTATCACCAACTATTGTGACATTAGCTGTAATGTTTGAACCTATATTTTCCAGTATATTTGCTTACGTTTTTTTTAATGAAGTACCTAGCGTTGTCTTATTAATTGGCGCCGCAATTTTGTTCTTAGGCGTAGGAACCGCAGCAATGAACTCGAAGTAAATTATGGTTATTGTTATCGGAGGTTTCAACTGCATTTTGTGATCCATGGATCACATTTCTTGATCCAGGAATATTTGGGGATTGTGGTCTTCGGTGCTATTTTTATGGCGTAGTTGACAAGCAGCTGTAGCGAACTGCAAACATAAATCGTCAAAACCGCAAACAAGGCAATTTTGAAACCACAATAACTGCAAATAAAGGGGGTGTCAAAACCAGATTATTTGCAAATGAAACCACATTATCTGCAAACAACCCACAATAACTACAAAAGAAACCACATTAATTGCAAATAAGCTAAAAGCCTTACTGCTAGGTAGTTTTATAAAAAAATCACCAAAACTGTCCAGAAAAAAAGAACTTTTATGCCAGACACATATGCCCGAATGTTGTGGTTTAATCTGAACAGTATCCGTCCAATTTAATTATGAATTAGGTTTTTTGGGAGTAAGTACCACTAACCTGCTTCTTTCTCTTGGTAAAGACTTTTAAGTTTAAGGTTGGAGTAATGGTGAATTTTCTTAAATTTGGACAATTTCATCCTCAGAGTACCAAAAAAGCTAAAATCCATACTGGCTAAAGATTACAGCCTATTTGCAAATAATGTGGTTTCAAAACCCTTGTTTGCGGTTTGTTTGCAGCGATTGTGGTTTCATTTGCACGGAATGTGGTTTCGAGACCCCTCTTATTTGCAAATAATGTGGTTTCAAAAATGCCTTGTTTGCGGTTTTGAGGATTTATGTTTGCAGTTCGCTACAATTACTTATTAATTCATCCCATATCTGGTTAATTTTGGCGTTTATTGCATCCATTGTGATGGATTCCCCTTCATGATTAAGACGCTGACAGGCTTCAAAAAAAAGAATCATTTGCTCTACCTGTGCGCCCTCTGTTCGACCTTGACGGTCGGCTATCCGTGACAAAATACCCCTGATGTCCCTATCAAGTTTGTAATTAACACGGTCAGTTGGTCGGTTTCTTCTTGGTCTTCCCACAGTAGTTATTGTCATATTTACGCACTTATTAAAGCAAAATGCAGCAGTTATTTCTTATATTACATGATAATTAGTTTTTTGTCTGTATAGAACCCACATTCCGCACCCCAACTGTCACAGAGGGAAATTACTGATAAAAAACAGCTA
>JAKOGY010000087.1 GCA_028658405.1 Dolichospermum sp. ST_sed8
TATCATTGCCATTATTTGCATAAACTTTCGTGTCATTATGTTGATATTGCCAGTGACGACTACCGTCAGTGGCAGAAATATTAATGTTATCATTACCCGAACCAGTCACCAGATTAATTCGTTCAACTTGTTTAATTGTTGAACCATCACTAATTGTGCCGTTGTTGGGGTCGCTATAATTAATGGTGATGGCAGTATCATAGTAATCATAGTTTAAATCTAGTTTATCGCTGCCCGCCCCACCGATAATCACGTTTACCCCGTCTCCTGGGTTGAGATAATCATCACCATCTCCGCCATCGAGGGTATCATTACCATCATTGCCATAGAGTGCATCATTGCCTTCTAGTGCTTGAATTAGATCATCTCCTGCAAGTCCGTCAATTGTCTCGCTATCAACAGTTCCGACTAAGGTATCGTTGTTATCAGTTGCGGTTGTCATAAATTTTACCTACTATATTTATTTAAGTGAATATGGAATTGCCAAAATTTGATTAATTGTCATACTGATAGTGTTCATCATATATTGTCTGTGATTTACTGACAAGTAGTTAATATAAAACTTACGCAACTGGCACATTGGTAGGGTGCGTCAGACAGTATAAATCATGTAAATAACCAAATTGTTGATATCTGACGCACCCTACAACTGCAAAATTGGGATGCTCCCGATAATAATAGCTTTGATCACATTTTTCCTAACTTGCTTTGTTTACTATATTTATAGTCTAGTGATGGGGGAAAGTTCATGGCTAACATAATTATCAATATCATCAAAAAATAATGATCAAAAAATTAAATCTTTTGCAAATTATCTGCATTAATATAGATGGTGTAATTAGGCTGTATTTATTGTATAGCAAGCAATACAGCTATAAAAATATCATTAATAATCGAAAACTTAAAAAAATATAAATTGCATTTTTACGCCAAAAAAAATGATAGGTTGTATACAGAATTGAATTTCGCACGTACCTGGAGTAATCGGGTTGATTTTACTCCAGTTTTTTAACCTCAAATCTCTGAATAACAAGAGTTTTTAGGAGAATTTGCAGGAAAGTTGAGTACAGTCGAATATCAGGAAAATTCGCTAAAAATATAGCCAAAACCCTTACAGATATTGAGTTTGAGATGAGTACAAAGAAATCCTGAACCCCTAACTATAAATACTCGTACCCCTAACTATAAATACTCGCACCCCAACCCGAAAAAATATTTTTTAATTTTTGTATCGTTGCAATGCAAGGATTTAAGGATTTGAGTACAAACATAATAAATCCAATAAGTTCTATCCTGGTGTAAACCAAGGGGGGCAAAAAAAAGGGCTGCTATAAATCATTTATCGCCAATCACTTAACGCTCCTTAACAAAACAAAGTTAGCAGTCAAAAGTGAGTGGAGGGATGAGATTAGCACCATATCTCAAATCATTTAGAGATTGGCAGTAGTAAAAGCATCTCCCACAGTGGCTCTCAAGTCCACCTCCAACAGCGAAATTCAATGACACTACCTGCTACAGATATTCTCACCTCCGACTTTCAGAATGCCATTATCACCCCCGCTACATCTGCTGCTTGCGGTTGCGACAGCAGCACAACTCCAGAAATGGATGAAAAACTTATAGAACGCATTTCTAAACACCCTTGCTATAGTGAAGAGGCTCATCATCACTATGCACGGATGCACGTTGCCGTTGCTCCAGCTTGCAATATTCAATGTAACTATTGTAACCGCAAGTATGACTGCGCTAACGAAAGTCGTCCTGGAGTAGTGAGCGAACTGCTCACACCGGAAGAAGCTGCACATAAAGTGTTAGTAATTGCGGGTAAAATTCCCCAAATGACTGTGTTGGGAGTTGCCGGTCCTGGTGATCCTTTGGCTAATCCAGAAAAAACTTTTCGGACTTTTGAATTAATTGCCGATAAAGCACCAGATATTAAATTGTGCTTATCTACTAACGGTTTGATGCTGACAGAACATATTGATCGGATCAAACAATTAAATATAGATCACGTTACTATCACTCTTAATACCATTGACCCCGAAATAGGCGCGGAAATCTATTCTTGGGTTCACTATAAACGCAAACGTTACAGAGGTATTGAAGGAGCAAAAATTCTCCTAGAAAAACAGTTGGAAGGATTGCAAGCTCTCAAGGAAGCTGATATTTTATGCAAAGTTAATTCTGTGATGATTCCCGGAATTAATGACAAACATTTAGTAGAAGTTAATAAGGCTATTCGTGAAAGAGGAGCATTCTTACACAACATCATGCCGCTCATTTCTGCACCAGAACATGGTACACATTTCGGTTTAACTGGTCAACGTGGCCCAACAGGAAAAGAACTGAAAGAAGTCCAAGACAATTGCTCTGGTAATATGAAAATGATGCGCCACTGTCGCCAGTGTCGAGCCGATGCGGTAGGATTATTAGGAGAAGATCGTAGCCAAGAATTTACTAAAGATAAGTTCATGGAAATGGCTCCAGAATATAACTTTGAAACCCGTCAAGAAGTTCACGAAGGGATTGAGAAATTTAGAGAAGAAATTAAAGCAGCTAAAGACAAAGCAAAATCAAATGCTGTGGAGTCTCTAGAAAATAAACCCAAAATTTTGATTGCAGTAGCAACAAAAGGCGGTGGATTAGTTAACCAACACTTCGGACACGCCAAAGAATTTCAAGTTTATGAAGTTGATGGTAATGAAGTGCGTTTTGTAAGTCACCGCAAGATTGATCAATATTGTCAAGGTGGTTACAGCGAAGAAGCTACCGCAGATAATATAATGAAAGCAATCGCGGATTGTAAAGCAGTTTTGGTATCGAAAATAGGCAATTGTCCCAAAGAAAAACTAGAAGCAGCAGGAATAAAAACTGTTGAAGCCTATGACGTAATCGAAAAGGTTGCTTTAGAATTTTACGAGCAATATGTTAAGGCTAATGGGTAATAGGTAATAGGTAATTGGTAATGGGTATTACTTTCCAATCTCCTTTTTCTCAACAACTAATCACCTATTACCTTTTACCTCTTCACCAATTTACACAAAGGTAAATAATCATGGCTTACGAAATTACTAGCCAGTGTATTTCCTGCAAGTTGTGTTTATCTGTTTGTCCTACCGGTGCAATTCAAGAAGTTGACGGTAATTATTGGATTGACTCTAAACTTTGCACAAATTGCGCTGGTAGTATTCACACTGTAGCTCAATGTAAAGCCAGTTGTCCTACTGTTGATGGTTGCGTTAAACAACCTAGTGATTATTGGGAAAGTTGGTTTGCTACTTACAGCCGTGTTTTAGCAAAGTTAACCAATAAACAAGACTACTGGGAAAATTGGTATAAGTCTTATTCTCAGAAGTTTTCCGAACAATTGCAAAAGCAGCAGGGACAAGTAGTTATATAGGTAATGGGTAATGGGTAATGGGTAATGGGTAATAGGTCATATTTTTCCTTATTACCAATTACCAATTACCAATTACCAATTACCAATTACCAATTACCAATTACCAATTACCAATTACCAATTACTCATAATCTTTATATGGAAATTATGCAAAATAATTGTATCTATCTTGATAATAATGCCACCACTAAAATAGATCCTCAAGTTGTTGAGGCTATGATGCCTTATTTGACGGACTACTATGCTAATCCTTCTAGTATGCACACTTTTGGTGGACAACTTGGGAAAGCTGTAAAAGCAGCTAGAGAACAAGTTGCGGCTTTACTCGGAGCAGAAGAATCAGAAATTGTTTTTACCAGTTGCGGAACTGAAGGCGATAATGCTGCTATTCATGCGGCGTTATTAGCTCAACCAGAAAAACGCCACATCATCACTTCCCAAGTAGAACATCCCGCAGTTTTAAGTGTCTGCAAACAATTAGAATCTAAAGGTTATCAAGTTACCTATTTGTCAGTAAATGCTAAGGGACAAATAGATTTGAATGAGTTGGAAGCTGCTCTAACTGGTAATACAGCTTTGGTAACAATAATGTATGCCAATAATGAAACCGGCACAATTTTTCCCATTGAAGAAATTGGTGTTAGAGTTAAAGAATATGGAGCAATCTTCCACGTTGATGCAGTCCAAGCGGTAGGTAAAATACCCTTGAATATGAAGACCAGCACAATAGATATGTTAACTATATCTGGTCACAAAATTCATGCTCCTAAAGGTATTGGTGCTTTGTATGTCAGACGTGGAGTTAGATTCCGTCCTTTATTAATTGGTGGACATCAAGAAAGAGGAAGAAGAGCAGGTACAGAGAATGTTCCCGGAATTATCGCTTTAGGCAAAGCTGCGGAATTGGAACTTTCACATTTAGAAAAGGCAACTACTAAAGAAAGAAAGTTGCGTGATTATTTGGAAAAGTCTCTTCTGGCTAAAATTGCCGATTGTGAAGTAAATGGCGACATCAAAAATAGATTGCCAAATACGACAAATATCGGTTTCAAATATATTGAAGGTGAAGCAATTTTACTTTCTTTAAATAAGTACGGTATTTGTGCTTCTTCTGGTTCTGCTTGTACTTCTGGTTCTCTAGAAGCTTCCCACGTTTTACGAGCTATGGGTTTACCCTACACTACTTTACATGGTTCAATTCGTTTCAGTCTTTCTCGCTACACTACAGAAGCTGAAATTGATCAAGTAATTGCAGTCATGCCGGAAATTGTTGACCGTCTTCGAGCTTTATCTCCCTTCAAAAATGATAATGCCGATTGGTTACAACAGCAGTCAGTAGTCATTAGTCATTAGTCAGTGGTCAGTGGTCAGTGGTCAGTGGTTAGTGGTTAGTGGTCAGTGGTCAGTGGTCAGTGGTTAGTAGTAAATAAAAACTGACTGCTGACTAATCAAAAATTACGAATCACCAATCTAAAATCTAACATCCAAAATCCGAAATTAACTATGTGGGACTACACTGATAAAGTATTAGAGTTATTTTACGATCCTAAAAATCAAGGCGCAATTGAAGAAACTGGCGAAGCTGGTGTTAAGCTGGCAACTGGTGAAGTAGGAAGTATTGCTTGTGGTGATGCTTTAAGATTACATTTAAAAGTTGAAGAAGCAACAGATAAAATTCTTGATGCTCGGTTTCAAACTTTTGGTTGTACCAGTGCGATCGCTTCTTCTAGCGCTTTAACTGAAATGGTTAAAGGTTTGACTTTAGATGAAGCTTTAGGAGTAACAAATAAGGAAATCGCTGATTATTTA
Source organism: Dolichospermum sp. ST_sed8 (assembly GCA_028658405.1). GTDB lineage: Bacteria > Cyanobacteriota > Cyanobacteriia > Cyanobacteriales > Nostocaceae > Dolichospermum. The sequence goes on from JAKOGY010000087.1 coordinate 5,210, forward strand.
GGTGGTTTACCTGAAGCGAAAATGCACTGTTCTGTTATGGGTCAAGAAGCTTTAGAAGCTGCGATTTATAATTATCGTGGTATTGCTTTAGAGGCACATGACGATGAAGAAGGTGTCCTCATCTGTAGTTGTTTTGGAATAACTGATGCTAAGATAAAGAAAGCAGTTGCACAAAACAATCTCTTCAGTGCAGAGCAAGTAACAAATTATGTAAAAGCTGGTGGCGGATGCGGTTCCTGTTTAACGAAGATTGATGATATAATAAGAGAAGTAAAGCAGGAAGCCGCCAACAAAAATCTCTACAGCTACATGGCGAACGCTAAAACAGAAATTCCTAGTTCAGAGCAACAAAGACCATTAACTACAGTTCAAAAAATTGCTCTGATTCAAAAAGTATTAGATGAAGAAGTCCGACCCGTTTTAATCGCCGACGGGGGAGATGTAGAACTTTATGATGTAGAAGGCGATAAAATTAAAGTCATTCTTAAAGGTGCTTGTGGTTCATGTTCTAGCAGCACAGCTACTTTAAAGATTGCGATTGAAGCGAGATTACGCGATCGCATTAGTAAAGAAATCATCGTTGAAGCAGTTTAGAAACTAGTCATTAGTCAGTGGTCATTAGTCATTAGCAAAAAACAACTGACTGCTGACAACTAACAAAGAAAAAAATCCTTACAACCTCATAAATACCATGAACACTACTCTATTTTCTGTAGAGCGCTCGCCTCCATAGCGACGTTCTACAAACGCTCACCGCCGTAGAACTTGGCTGTGAGAACCAAAAACAAAAAACACCCAATCAACTAATTCTAGGAAACACGAACAATGACTGAAGAAAAAATTAGACAGATAGCTTTCTACGGCAAGGGCGGTATCGGTAAATCTACCACTTCTCAAAATACTTTAGCCGCTATGGCTGAAATGGGTCAACGCATCATGATCGTAGGTTGCGATCCTAAAGCTGACTCTACCCGTTTTAACAATGTGGACATCACTCACACCCAATTTCAGCCAATTCTTTAGCTGTGAGCGTTCACCAGCCATTGGGGTGTGGAAAACTCATTACATTGGTTTTACCTTCCTTGTCCCCCCTTCAATTTAATTAAATATTACATAACAGAGTAGATAATATGGCAGACAAAAAAGTTTTGTGGGTAGGAATTGGGTGCAAAAAAGGTATTTCCCAGCAATTAATTAATTCAGCAATTAAAGAAATTTTTCAAGAAAATCAACTTATATATGGTCAAATAGCTGGAATTGCCACTATTGATAAAAAAGCCTCAGAAATTGGTTTATTAGAGTTTTGTAAATTAGAAAAATTATCTTTAAAAACCTTTAGTGCTGAAATTTTAAATAATGTATTTGTTCCCAATCCTAGTAATACTGTTACTAAGTTAATGGGAACATATAGTGTTGCAGAAGCAGCCGCTATTCTCGCAGCTTCAGAAATTACATCTGAGGAAATAACGTTATTAGTTCCTAAACAGATTTTTCGATTACTAGGGGAAGCGATAACAGTAGCTGTTGCTAAATGTGAAAACTTGATATTTTAATCAACTACATTAACAATCTGGTTAATAATGCCAGAAACGATTGATAAAACAATTGAACCTAAAAAAGCAGGGATAAAACCCCGAATCTGAAAACCATAACTCGCAGTTAAAGAACTCGCAAACCATAGAGTTAAAGCATTAATCACAAAAGTAAATAAACCCAAAGTAATTAAGGTAATAGGAAATGCCAAAATTCCCAAAACTGGCCGCACAATAGCATTGACTAAACCAATAATAACAGCGGCAATTAAGGCAGCACTAAAACCAGTGAGAATAAAACCAGGAACAATTTTAGCCGTAATTAATAATGCTACCGCAGTACCAAGCCAAGTCAAGAGAAAGTGTTTCATGGTTGTATAATTAGAACAAGATTAACGTTGTGGGGAAGTACGTTTCAAGAAAACTTTCCATGTACCACCACCGACAATACCATTAGGTTTTAGACCATAGCGACTTTGAGCAGCTTTAACTGCGGCTTCTGTGGTTCTTCCGAAATCTCCATCTATTTTACCCGTTAAAAACCCCAGTTTTTGTAGTTGTGTTTGCAGCTTCACCACTTCTACACCACTCGTACCTAAATTTAAAATTGGCCAGCCTTCGGAAGTATATTCAATACCAGGTGTTTGTTGGTTGACAGGGGTGGGTTGAATACTAGGTTTAGGCTGATTTTGTGGGGTTGTGGGTCTGATAGTTGGTGGTTTTGTAGCTCTAGTTGGTTGAGTGGGAACAGTCGTAAAATTACTGGTAGCGTTCGGTGGGGAAGCAATAATATTTGATGGGCTGGGAAACAGTTTTTGCCAAGTGATATTATCTACATTACCGCTAGGATTTAAGCCAGCAGCTTGCTGAAACTGGGCAACAGCAATAACTGTACTCTGTTGATATGTACCATCTACAGCACCTGAATAAAAGCCCAAAAGCTTCAAAGCGGCTTGAAGTTCGGTAACTTTTTCACCTTGACTACCCATGTTTAGAGGAGGACGATCAATTTTAACCTCTGTATTAACTTGGGCAATTTTGACTGGTGCTGCTGTTGATATTAATGCAGAGGAACTAATCAACACGGATGTGGTGGTTAATAATAGTAAGCAATGCCAGGATTTTGTGATCATGTGGTTGGGGATATTTGCTATCAGAATACTAAGATACTCCCTTCCCACTAGAAGAATATAGATTAAATGAACCACGAAGACGCGAAGAACGCGAAGGAAGAAGGAAGAAGGAAGAAGATAGGTAATCTTATACTGGGAAGGGAGTAGAACTTTCTGATGCTCATATTACACTTAATGTGATTCCTAGGTCGCACTTCGCTATCGCTATTATCTTTTGAAATAACGGAGTCAGGTTTTAGAAAGTCGCTGTCTCAATAGCTTCCTCTGGGCCAACTAAAGATAGATAAGGATCTTGCAAATATTTACGAGCCGCTGTAATTGCTGCCGTTGCTGTGACATTATTAATTAATTTGGGAAACTGTTGATCAAATTCAATTCCTAAACCCAATATTTCATACCAACCATAGATTTGAGCAATATGTCCATTAGTTTGTTTACCCAACGCATATTGACCAATAATTTTGTTTTTAGCAGTTTGTAATGCTTCTGCTGATAGTTCGGCATTAGATAACAATTCTACTTCATGGCGGAGTCCATTAAAAGCAATTTTGGTATTTTCCGGTGCAGTCCCAATATAAACTACGAAGGAAGCGGGAAAAAGTCGAGTTGAATAAATGGCAGATACGTCATAAGCTAAACCTTGCTTTTCTCGTAATTCTACAAACAAACGACTCGAAAGACCATTACCTAAATAGGTGGAAAGTAATTTGAGAGCAGCATATTCTGGATGAGTTACTGCTGGGCCTAAATAACCCAACATGATAATTGATTGTTGGGTATTTAAGGGTTTAAGGCAAGATTTAGGTGATACGGCAATGGGTGATAAATTCAGAGTAGGTTGGGCTGAAGTGGGTATTTCCCAATCACCAAAAATACTATTTACTAATTTCTCGGCTTGTGATGGTGTAATGCGTCCAGCAATGCTAATTACAATATTATCAGGGCGGAAATGAGTTTGATGATATTCTACTAAGTCATTACGGGTAATGCTGCTCATGCTGGTTTCATCACCTAAAACTGACATAGAGTAGGGATGATTGGGGTACATTACCTGACGCAATTGTTCAAAAGCCAGCCCAAAAGGTTGCTCTTTTTGTGAACGAATATCTTGGATTGCTAACCGCTTTTCTAATTCTATTTGATTTTCGGGAAAAGTAGGCGATCGCAATAATTTTCCAGCTAATGCTAAAATGTCAATAAAATCAGTAGTTACTGTTTTCAAAGATAGCAAAAAATAGTCTGTAGCCGCATCTGTACCTAAACTAGCTCCCACAGATTCGACTTTTTCGGCAATTTCTAAACTGGATAAACCATCACAGCCCTTTGTCATTACTGCTGACAACAAATGTGCTAAACCAGCTTTTTCTCGGTTTTCATGACAACTACCAGCCCGAATAAAAATCCGTCCAGCAATAATATCAGCAGCTTGATTTTCTGATACTAATAAAACAATGCCATTACTTAATACAGTGCGATGAATCAGAGAGCGACTATTAATAGTTTGCATTTTTAATTTCACGGGTTAATAACTAACAAGGCTTGAGAATTGTCACAGTATAATTAGCTGGTGAAAGATACTCTTGAGCTAATTTTTGCAGTTCTTGAGTATCTAAAGATTGAATTTGTTGGGGATAGGTAACAGCTAATTCAGCGCAGCCAATAGTATGATAATAACCATAAATATCAGTTAGTTGATTTGGTGTTTCTGTGGAAAAGGCATACTCGTTACATAAAAGCCTCTGAATGCGATTTAGTTCTTGTTGACTAATTTCTTGATTTTGCAATTCTTGTAAATGTGAACAAATCAAATTTTCAACTTGTTCCAAATATTCTAATTCTAACCAAGCCGTAATTGTGAATAAACTTGATTCTTGTTGTAGAGAAAAATCACAGTCAATGTCTTGAACAAGTTGTTTTTCTTCCCGTAAATCAGATACTAAGCGAGAAATTCTCCCTTCCCCTAGCAGCACTGATAATAATTCTAAACCATGAACAGCCCGAATTTTTTCGACTCCAGGAACTTTCCACCCCATTATTAACCGTGCTTGTTCTATTCTCGGTAAAATCAACTCCTGACGACAAATTCCGGAAATTATTGGGTCTGTGACTTTCGCAAATTGGGGACAATTATCCCGTTTAGGGAAATCTGCAAATGTCCGGTTTACCAACTCTAAAGCGGCTTTTTCTGCAATTCCCCCCACCACAACCACAGTCATATTTTCAGGTTGGTAGTAACTGCGGTAAAAGCAGCGCATAGCTTCCGGGGAATGCTGTATTAATTCTTCCTCAGTCCCCAATACAGAACGTCCGTAAGGGTGCTGTTGGTAAATATTTTTAGCAAGAGATTGAAAACCAACCCAATCGGGATCATCATTGTAAGAGCGAATTTCTTCTAATACCACATCCCGTTCTCTGATAAATTCATCGTCAGGAATGGCTGCATTCAGGAGTAATTCTCCTAAATGGGGGAGAGTATGATCTAGATAATCAGCAGCGGTTGTAATGGAATAATGGGCGTAATCATGGCTAGTTGCGGCATTACTTACCCCACCGATTTTTTCGATGTGATAATCAAATTCCCCAGGAAGTAGGTTGGGTGTGCCTTTAAAAATCATGTGTTCTAAAAAATGCGCCATACCAAACCAAGGTTCTGGTTCTAGGTTAGTTCCCGCACGTACCCAAACGTCAGCTACCACTACGGGTGTAGTGGAAATTTCTTGGTGAATAAATGTTAAGCCATTATCTAATTTGATAACAGAACCGGGAAACACTTTGTGAGTTAGTTGTTTTGACAATTTTTTGTAGCTTCAACCAAAATTTAATTTTGTCATTCTAACCTTGAATTTGGGGAAATAGACAATTACAGCAGGATTTCCGTTGAGTGTCGTAATTTTACGGGATAATTAACCACTCTAGGTACAGGGGATACGGAGAAAATGCAGATAAAATTTGCTACAATACTTTAATCTTCAGATTTTGCTAACCATGCCAGTAAATCATCCAAACTGGTAAAATCCAATAGTGCTTCACTCAAATCTTCCAACTTATCTAATGGTAAGCTAGAAATAGAAGTGCGTATTTTCTTGGATACTTTTCCAAATCGCTTAATCAACTGTCGAATAACTAAATTAACAGTTGCTTCTTCTCTTCCCTCTTTTCTTCCTTCCTTGATTCCTTCCTTAATTCCTTCTTTGATTCCTTCCTTGATTCCTTCTTCTTTAATTTCCTGATAAACTCGCGTTTCTTTAAGTGTGATTCCTAACATAGATTCTACCTCTTGACGATTTAGGTTTTCAAATTTGTACATCATAATAGTCGTGATCATTTCTATTATGACGCGACTTGATAGTGATGGTATTTCTTCGTTGGTTTTGCTTAATAAATACCTGGCTGTTTCTGGGGCTGTACTTTCTTCTAAAGTTGTTAGTATCATCACTGCTACCCATACAGGTAATTGATGAATATCCCCCAATTCATCTAAATATACCCGATGTACTTGGTCACTGTTGAGAAATACCCTAAGTGCATAAATATCCTTTTGTTCGATGTTCCGAGATGGATAAATGATTACTGCTTGCCAATCACTAAATCTAGCACGGTTGCGGTAAAAATATAGCGCAGATTCAGCTAATACTCGTTCGTACAGTAATTCATCTTTTTGGAATTGTACTTCACAGAAATATACTACTCCAGGAGCATCATTTTCTGGAGGTAAAAATACACCATCAATTTCAAATTTTGGTTCTTTAACTGCTACGGAATCAAATCTGTAAGCATTTGCATTTTCCGGGGGATTTGTCAATACTTGGAATAATAAAGATGGATATTGTTGAAATAGTTTGTAAAAGATTGAATCTCGACGCATAAAGTATTTTATTTGTTAGTGGTAGATTATAGCACAATCTCTTGACTCAAATTGCTATTAATGAGTAAATATACAATAACCAATACGTCCAACCTGCCAAATGAATAGCTACAATCATCCAATAAACTGACTGATAAGAAGACTTTTTACTTTTGTGGTGCAGTATATTCTGAGCAATAAAACCACCAATCCATCCACCTATAAACTCCCAAAAATGTAGATTTTTTTCAGAAATTCGCCACTTTCCCAGAGTTGCTTGGTTTTTATCCTGTGCATAAAGCAAGTAAGTAATTAATCCTGTGATCGGATAAATAGCGATCGCTAAAGGATTACTATAAATCATGGATAATTTAACTGTTCCCCAAACAGGTAATATTGAGAGAATAAATAAAATCAATATCCATGCTGCAAATTTTTCCTGAATAGATGCGTTAGTAGCTGTAAGCTTGCCTTTTTCATCAGTTATCAATTGATATTTAATCATATCCCCTTCTTGAGGACGCTTTCGCTTATTTCTGAGATTGGAGATATGCAAGAAAACTTTTTTGTCTCCATCATTGGTTTGAATAAATCCAAATCCGCGATCATCTTTCCAGATCGTTAATTTACCTTTGTGCATTTATAAATTTTTAAGTTTATTCTATTGTCCTTTATCCATCTTATACTTTAGTTTTGAGAGTATAGTCAACCCTACTGTTAAAGGTATTTGTGAAAATTAGGACAGGAATTTTATTACTTACTTTAGTCATGCCTGGTTTATTGGTAGTATTAATATCGCTTTATTATTTTATTGCAGATTATGATGCACTAATAAAAGCTGAAAATTATGTGGAACAATTAGCCAAAGATGAAAAGGCCAATCAAAAAAGTCTGCAATTTTCTTATCATCGAGCTTTAGCCCATCGGATTAATGTTTTTGCAGATGCTACATGGGGATTATTAGGTGGTATAATTACAGCAGTAGGAATACATGGTTTAGTCACATTGAAAGAGAAAGATTGATAATGTAGAGACGTTACATGGAACGTCTCTACTAATTTAAACAGCTAAATTTTGCGTTTTCCAAGTTGCTAAATCTGCCAAAGAACGATCTCGATAACGTCCATATTTTTCGGGTTTACTCTTGATTTTCACACCCAAATCTGGCACAATTCCAAAATTAGGAGCCATTGGTTGAAAATGCTTAGGTGCAGCAGTTCTAATAAACTCAAATAATGAACCCATCATAGTTGTCACAGGTAAAATTAGCGGTTCCTTACCCAAAGCCAACCGGGCTGCATTTGTTCCCGCTAACCAACCTCCCGCAGAAGCAGCAGTATAACCTTCTGTGCCGATTAATTGTCCCGCAGCTAGTAAAGTTGGCCGTTCTTTAAATTGCAAACTTGCAGACAGTAACTGCGGTGCATTTAAAAAAGTATTGCGGTGCATGACTCCCAATCTCACAAACTCAGCTTTTTCCAAACCAGGAATCATTTGAAAGACGCGTTTTTGTTCACCCCACCGCAAATTGGTTTGAAAACCTACCATATTCCAAAGTTGACCGGCTTTATCTTCTTGTCGTAATTGAATGACTGCATAATTACGTTCTCCATTCCGAGGATCAGATAAACCCACTGGTTTGAGGGGACCATAGCGCATGGTATCTTCTCCTCTTCGTGCCATTTCTTCAATTGGTAAACAAGCTTCAAAAAATTTCGCGGGTTCTTTTTCAAAGTCTTTTAATTCTGTTTGTTCAGCTTGACGTAATTCTTCCCAAAAATGTAAATACTGCTCTTTATTCATGGGACAATTCAGATAAGCTGCTTCACCTTTGTCATAGCGAGAAGCCATAAATGCAATATCTTTATTGATAGAATCTCCCAGAATTATCGGACTTGCAGCATCAAAAAAATTGAGATATTCCATCCCCGTAAACCGCTGTAAATCTGCGGATAAATCTGGACTGGTTAAAGGACCACTGGCTAATACCACAATCCCTTCAGGAATTGCGGTAACTTCTCCCCGCCGAAAATCAATTAAAGGATGGTTTGCTAAGGTTTGGGTTAAATCTTCCCCAAATTGTCCTCTGTCTACCGCCAAAGCTCCCCCAGCGGGGACTGCGTGTTCATCTGCTTTGGAGATGACAATAGAACCAAGTTGGCGTAATTCTTCATGTAATAGACCGGCAGCGCGATCGCTCGCCATAGCCCCGAAGGAGTTACTACAGACCAATTCAGCCAAATTTTCGGTATGATGGGCAGGGCTGAAGCGTTTAGGGCGCATTTCGTGGAGAATTACAGGCACGCCGGCTTGGGCTATTTGCCATGCTGCTTCTGTTCCTGCGAGTCCACCGCCAATTACTTGTATGGGTTGTTGTGTCATAGTTGTTTTTTTAATTACTTGGTTTGGTTATAATAACAATTAAGAGCAGATTAGATGATTAATCCTCAAGTTGTTAAATTCATCAATTGTGGTATTTATGACTATGAATATTAGCCTTGAAGCCGAACAAGAACAGTTAATTCAAGCCAAATTGCAAAGTGGTAAATATGAAAACGCATATCAAGTCATTGTAGCAGCTTTACAGTTATTAGACGAAAGAGATAAACATTATGAACAATGGTTAGAGGAAACCCGCAAAAAAGTAGCTGTGGGTATTGAACAAGCTAACAGGGGACAATTGACTGATGGTGAAGTTGCTTTTGCTAAATTGCGAGAAAAACTTGCCCAAAAGGGGAAATCTTTGCAATGAGTAATTACAGTTTAACAGATCAGGCAATTGAAGATATCAATTAAATTTGTGATTATTTATCAAATTTCAACTTAGATTCTGCAACTGAATTTTTAAATTTAATAGAAAATAAATGTCAATTTTTAGCACAATTTCCTAACATGGGTCGTAGTTATGCTGAACTTTTGCCAGAATTGCGAGGAATATCCGTAAATCCTTGTATTATTTTCTATCGGTTGATAAAAGATGATGTAGAAATTATCCGAGTTGTTAATGGATATCGTGACCTTGAATCTTTGTTTTCTGAATCTGAGATTTAAGGATATAGAACCGAGAAATAGAAGAAAAATGAATATTTAGCATTCATTTAGCTAATACAGCAATTTTATTGTGAATGCATTAATTATTTGATTATTATTATAAATTCAATATGGAAGAACCAAATTTAATCTCAGATGCAGCTAATATTCGAGAGATATATCTTAACAGACCATTTCCGAAAGGTAATATTGCTATTATCGAGGTACGATTAGAAGATGGGAAAGCTTTTGGAATGGGTGCAACATCTAGAGCCAACAGTCCAGCACCTCAACCAAAACCTAAGTCAGAGGGTGGACAATTTGAACCTTCTGTAGATTCTCACTCAGGACGTACTACTCCTATGGATACTGATTCGGAATATAAGGTTTTATCAGCTATTGCAGAAACTTTACAATTTATCTACAATAAGGATAATAACCGCGTTAGAGGGCAACTGTATCTTTACACAGAAAGAAAACCTTGTGAAAGTTGTCAACGTGTTATCAATCAGTTTGAGCAAAAATTTCCTGAAATAACAATAAATATTTCCTGGACATATCCTTATCCTCTGAGTAGCAATTAACTATGACATTCATATTGCATAAAGTTGAAAAGTCTCCTCTAATTTTAGCTAGTGAAATTCCTGATTCTTTACGTTTAGTCATAGAGAGAATTCAGGGATATTCTTATGGAGAATTATATGAAGAAAAAGACATTCAGGGAATAAGTTTAGAAAAATCTTTAATCACAGTATTTGATGCAATAGAAAAAGAAAAAAATAGCTTAGATATAAGTTATTGCTATTTCTTTATGGCTATAGTTATGGGAATCGCTGTGCAACCAACTATTAAAAATTATTTACCTCGTGAGACAATAACTGGTAATATATTTCAGTATCTTTTTCGAGATTGGATATATTCTCAACATAATTATCAGCCAAATTTTAACGTTTCATTTCAGGATTATCAGAATTATTTGGGACAATATCAAGCTCTTGATGAAGCTGTTGATGTTTTTGAGAATATGCTGCAAGTGTTGAAATCTGTGAAAACCAGAGAAGCCATATTAAATATTTTAGATGATTGCTTCCAGGGTTATGCTATTTTCCCAGGATCACAAGGTAGACGGGAACTTTTTGATTGGTGGTTATTAGATGTTGTTCCATCTGTTTTTTGTGGACGTTTACCCAAAAATATTCATACTTTAAAGGGAATTGATAAAATAACCAAACAGATTACTAAAATACGGAACTGTATTTGGAAAGTAGTCGGGAATAATCAGTCTCAAGGAAATACAGATTTGGAAAAACAAAACTTGTTGTTGAGATTTTTGGCTCAATAGTTTCTGATAAATATTATTAATATAATACTAATATTTATCCCCAAACAATTTCCATATTTAAAATAAATCCTGGTAAAATATCTTCACCTGATAATTCTTGGATTGCAAATCCCAAAATCAATACCAATTTCAAAATTACGTTTTCCTGTTCCTCCTCCTGTTGGTGACATGATCAATATTTCCCCTTTTGAATTGCGTTCAAATTTGACTTCAGGATTTTCCCGACAGAGTTGATAAAATTGGTTGTCGGTAAGTTGGATAATGGGGTTTAAATTGACGGTAATAGCTGTCATGATAAATCTCCTTGAGGATGATATCAACCTTAAAGGACGTTGAGTAGCATGAGCGGTATTGACTAACCGTTGATAGATAATTTCGGGTATTTGTAGGGTGACAGTTGCATTAGTCATAGTTGTTAGTTACTTTTTTTCATCAAAAATCATAATTTTCTAATTAAGAAACAGCATATTGAGAATGTTGTCTAAGTGCAGGATAATGAAAACCGATAACAATTTCTTGTTTAGAGATTCCCATTTCTTCTAGTTCTTCACCAACATCAATATCTGTATTATTTTCTTGAACCCAGATTTTTCCATCTTTGATATCAAAATGAAATATACAGGAATGAATTCGGCGTTTTTTATCCCAACCAGTTCGCAATAAAAGGTAATGATCATTTTCTGTATCAAAGATCAATTGGGTTTCCATATTTTGATCTTCTGAGCCGTAATTTGCGTATTGGCTGATAAATTCTCGCAAACATTGGCGATAGTAATTTAGTTTATCCATAATTTTATTACCTCTGTTACTTCATCATAGACAACTAGTTTAACAGGATAGTTTTGTATAACTAAAAATATTATAAGTTAATTTTTTTAGTTATGAATATGTGTATAAAAAACTTAATAAAATTAATTGAATAATTATTATCAATAGTAATTTTGCAAAGTATAAATGATTGCAGCACAGAATGGTTTATACTTTCCATCATTATCCAATTCTAAATAATCCTTAATAATATTTCTAATTTCCTCTTCATTAAAATCGTCATTATCCAATAGTTCTAATTCTGCATCAATCGCAGCTTGACGCATTCTTTGTAACTTTGGAATATTCAAAGATAGATTTTCTATTGTTGTTTCAGCAGCAACTTTTTTACTTGGTTCTTCTATCGGTAAAATTTCACCAGCAGCAGAATAGTTAAAAAACTCTACACAATTTGCTATTAATGGTGAAACTAACAACTTTTCATCATACCACTTATCTTTCTTGTGTCCACAATGTACAGGAACACGGGGTTTATCATCTTCTCCTTGACAGGAAACCATAAGATTAAAATAATCAAATCTCATAGTTTCATCTATACCTTGAGGTTTAAAATGTTCAATAAACTACTTGGTTCTACACCTTTGTGAATATATTTCATTTACGCAAACTTCCTTTTCTCCTAATTAAAATATCTACTTTTACAAACTGCGCTTCATCTTCTCCAATTTTTTTAGCTAATTCTCTTCTTAATTCTTCAGCAGCTTCTAAATCTCCCGCATCAATTAACCGAAATAATTTTAAAAGGTCTTGTTTTATTTCCAGCCGACGTTCAGGAACATCCATTAAATCTTCTAATATTTGATTACTATCTCTACCATAGGAACTTTGAGGACGTTGGGCAATTATACCATTTTCTGTTTTCTCTAAAATATAAATTCCTTGAGGTTTAATTTCCCCAATTACTTGCGGTGAATGAGTAGTAACTATAAATTGACAATGGGGAAAGGTTCTAGTTAAAGCTGGAATAATTTCTCTTTGCCATTTTGGATGTAAATGCAGTTCAATTTCATCAATTAAAACTACTCCAAAACCATCCAGAGGATTTTCTAACCCAGGGTTAGCAATAGCTAATCTTCTCGCTAAATCTCCTACCATTGCTAATAAGCATTTTTCACCATCAGATAATTGATTAACTATTAATTCTTCTTCATCTTTTTCCAATGTCATTCTTAAAGGAGAACGACGAACACGCAATTTATTAAAATTCGGTATTAATGAACATATGGCTTGTCTAACTGATTCTAGTTGTTTATCTCGATAATCACGATTATTTTCTAGCCGTAATTCATTTTCTAAATCTTCTTGTTTTCTAAACCATTCAAAGAAAATTCTAAACTCACTTCCTTGACCAGCAAGCGCATTTTCATAAGTGTCTATTTGTGTAAATGAATGTTGTTTTTTTATCTTTAATGGAATATCAAGAACTGCACGATTAGTTGAGTAATAAATTATCACAGGAAGATTATATTGTTCGGATGAAGATAATTGATATTTAATATTTTCAGTAATCTTATTGATTTCAGATAAATTTGTACTTGTATCTTTAATACGTCCTTTTTTTACTTTAGTCAAAGACCAAGTAAATTTTTGAGATTCAAAATCAGCTATTATCTCATTATGAGTTTCATTTTTGTCATTTTTTATGTCTTCTTCTTTAAATAATTTACCAGATGAAGTTGAGTGTTGAATTGCACTAGAAAAGCGCGATAGTAAAATAGCTAAACAATCAAGAATGCTTGATTTACCTACACCATTAATACCAATAAAAACGGTTGGTTCTTTTTTATCAAAATCTATTGTTAAATCACCAATTCCGCGAAAAGATTGCATTTTTAACTGTTTGATTCTCATAGTTTTCAATAAAAATTAGCGAAGTTTATAACATTTTATCTCATCTTTATAATTCACTCAGTAGCAAGTAAAGAATAGATTATGAAGAATATTATAATCCGTAGTTGACGGATGGGGCGAGAAATTCTCGAAAACATTGGTGATCTAATAATGACTAATGACTAAAATAGAAGTGGTTAGGCGTTATGGGATTTTAATCGGATGAGTTGGACAGAAAAACTAGAACAGTTAAAAGAGTTATTTACAGAAATGGATCAGGCTTTAATAGCCTATTCTGGAGGCGTTGATAGTACATTGGTAGCTAAGATTGCCTATGACGTGTTAGGCGATCGCGCTTTAGCTGTAACTGCGGTTTCTCCTTCTTTATTACCAGAAGAATTAGAAGACGCAAAAATTCAAGCCGCAACTATTGGAATTAGCCATAAAATCGTCGAAACCCAAGAAATGGACAATCCTAATTACACATCTAACCCAGTCAATCGTTGTTATTTTTGCAAAAGTGAATTACACGACACCCTCAAACCCTTGGCTTTAGAGTTGGGTTATCCCTATGTAGTAGATGGTGTAAATGCAGACGATTTACATGATTATCGTCCGGGAATTCAAGCTGCAAAAGAAAGAGGTGCGCGATCGCCTTTAGCAGAAATTGGGGTAACTAAAGCCGAAGTTCGGCAAATTTCCCAACAACTAGGTTTAACTTGGTGGGATAAACCCGCTCAACCCTGTTTAAGTTCGCGCTTTCCCTACGGTGAAGAAATTACCATCGCCAAATTACAGCGCGTAGGTAGAGCCGAAATTTATTTACGAAACCTGGGGTGGCAAAATTTACGAGTCCGTTCCGAAGGTGATACAGCCAGAATTGAATTATCACCAGATAAAATTAAAGATTTCGTCTTAACTACAGATTTACCAACTCTAGTATCCGCATTTCAAAACTGGGGATTTATCTATGTAACCTTAGATTTAGAAGGTTATCGTAGTGGTAAATTAAATCAGGTTTTACCTCAAGTCGCTTTGAGCAAATAACAAACCAAAAAACAAAACCCCCTCTAAATAAATAGAGGAGGCTTTGTAGTTGTAAATATTAAACCTGGCATCGAGCTATTTTCACGGAGGGCTACCCCTAAACTATCGTCGCCGCAGCAGCGTTTCACCTCTGAGTTCGGGAAGGGATCAGTGTGGTTCCACCGCGCCATAGACACCAGGAAAGAATTTAGAATTTAGAATTCAGAA
>JAKOGY010000088.1 GCA_028658405.1 Dolichospermum sp. ST_sed8
ATTTTCTAGAGAAGCAAATACAACGAAAGAAAGCTCATCTTAATCGGTACTTGCCAATGTCTATTCGCATATCCCAACAGCAAGAACAGCTAGAAGAAGCCAAAAAAATTGCTCAAATTCATGCTGAACGAGTTAATGAACTAGCTTGGGAACTAGCAAAGGAAATTAAACTCCTCAAAACCTGTGCTGATGAACTTAGTCCCATGTATTGGCAAGTTTACTACAAACCTTTCATTACAGGCTTTAAGACCATTTCTGTCCCTTTCGTAAGATCAGATGGAGAAGTGTGGATGATTGTCAACCGTATTGTTTAAGAAATATAGATAACTTGGATAAAAAATCAGCTTATCCTCAAGCTGTCCAATATAACTAAAGACAGCGATTAATGCCGCTGTTTTTTTATTGACGTTGCAAAAGTTTACATTTAGAATGGAATCGCAGCCTAACTTAGTAAGTATTTATTACTAGTTATGCTCGAAATTGGAAATCTTCATAAGGAATTGTTTACAGACGTAACGATTCCTTAATATAATGTAAATAAAAGCAAAATCAAAAACATATTGTCAACAGTGATGAATGCGATAGAAATTCCCTGGTTGTCAGCCATAATTTTCCTGCCGTTGGTGGCAGCCCTAGCAATTCCCCTCATTCCCGATAAGGAGGGCAAAACACTCCGCTGGTACGGCTTAGGAGTAGCACTATTAGACTTTGTATTCATGATTTTTGCCCTTTGGCAGAGTTACGACTTTCAAAGTTCAGCCCTGCAAATGACAGAAAGCTATGCTTGGATACCCCAAATTGGCTTGAACTGGTCTCTAGGGATTGATGGTTTATCAATGCCCCTGATAATTTTAACAGGCTTAATTAACACACTCGCAGTATTCGCGGCTTGGAAAGTAACCAACAAGCCGCGTTTATTTTATGCGTTGATGTTAATCATGTACAGCGCCCAATTAGGTGTATTTCTCGCCCAAGACTTGTTAATGTTTTTCCTCATGTGGGAAATTGAGTTAGTCCCCGTTTACTTACTAATTGCCATTTGGGGGGGTGCAAACCGTCGCTATGCAGCTACCAAATTTATTATCTATACCGCAGCAGCATCTATATTTATACTGATAGCTGGTTTTGCAATGGCTTTCTATGGTGATAACTTCACCTTCAATATGACCGAATTGGGAATGAAAGAATATCCCAAAGCCTTAGAACTAGCACTATATGCAGGTTTCTTAATTGCTTTCGGTGTAAAACTGCCAATTTTTCCCTTCCATACATGGTTACCTGATGCTCATGGTGAAGCATCTGCTCCCGGTTCAATGATTTTAGCCGGTGTATTGTTAAAGATGGGTGGCTACGGATTGATTCGCTTCAATGTAGAAATGTTAACTGATGCTCACGTCACCTTTGCTCCAGTTTTAGCAGTTTTAGGTGTAGTTAATATTGTTTACGGGGCTTGTTGCGCCTTTGCCCAAACCAACCTCAAACGCCGTTTGGCTTACTCTTCAATTGCTCACATGGGGTTTGTGTTAATTGGCATTGCATCTTATACAGAAATCGGTATCAGTGGTGCTGTTTTACAAATGGTTTCTCATGGTTTAATTGCTGCTAGTTTATTCTTCCTCTCAGGTGTAACTTACGAACGCAGCCACACCTTGACGATGGATAAAATGGGTGGTATGGCTAAAGTAATGCCGATAACTTTTGCTTTATTTACTATCGCTTCCATGGCTTCTCTGGCTTTACCCGGTATGAGTGGCTTTGTCGGTGAGTTAATGGTGTTCTTAGGTCTTGCTACCAGCGATGTTTACAGTTCCAGCTTCAAAATTGTGATCATCTTTCTATCAGCCGTTGGTGTAATTCTCACCCCAATTTATTTACTTTCCATGTTGCGTCAAGTGTTCTACGGTGAGCAAAGTGAAAACTTACACTTAGATCCTGTAGTTCTTGATATTAAGCCCCGTGAATTGTTTATCACCGCTTGCTTGTTAGTTCCTATCATCGGTATTGGTTTTTATCCTAAGATGATTACACAAACCTATGATGTGAAAACAGTAGAAATTGCCGCTCATGCGCGTCAAGTCTTACCAGTTGTTGCTCGTCAACAACCTACAAACTTGTATTCTCAAATTTTTACCGCACCAACATTAGCTAGTTCCGAGATAGTTAATATAGTTGAGTAATTATTATCAAGCCCAAAAGGGCGCTCTAGTAAATCTTAAATATGAGGGAGAATTAGGGGTGGTTTTCAGAAACTACCCTTAATTTTTTTGAATATTTGACTTATTTAATAATTTGATAAATAGCAAAATTTCATTTTCAAGGGCAATGATGAATAATAGACTACAGCATATAGATATTGCAAAAGGTATAGGCATATTATTAGTTGTATTTGGTCATAACAATGATACCAATATAAAAGGCAAGTTAATCAACATAATATTTTCCTTTCATATGCCATTATTTTTGTTTTTATCAGGCTTATTCTTTAATGCTGATGGCAAATTTAAAAAACTAATTTTGACTAAATTTGACTCAATTTTTAAGCCATATTTAACAACCTTGATAATCGGATATTTTATTTTTAAAAATGATGCAATCATCAATTATTTAGTTGGGATCATTTATAGTAGTAGTTCTACAATTCCTATTGTATGGACTCCCTTATGGTTTCTTACTCATCTTTGGGCTGTTTCAATTTTTTCATGGTTATTTATCAAAATTACTAAATTAAGTAATATCAAGAGAATTTTTCAATTTTTGCTGCTGTTATTATTACTGGTAATAGGTTTTTTGATCCGGGATCTTTTGTGGAACATACCTGTCAGCATTGGTAAATTCCCATTAGAATCATCTGGGCAGAATTTTTTATTACCAGGTCTTCCATTTAGTATTGATATTGTCTTTATTAGTGGTTTTTTCTTTTTATTAGGATTTTTACTCAAACAAGATGTTTTTGCTTTAGAATTTCAAGCAAAATATTTCTTAATCAGTTTGTTTATATTTAGTTTTTGTCAATATCATTTTAACTATACAATTGATTTGAATTTCAGAAGATACGATGATTTAATCATATCAACCCTAGAAGCAATTTTGGGAATATATATAGTTTTATGTATTTCCAGTTTTATATCTAGATATAAAATTATTGGCCAAATATTTGGATATATCGGTACTGGTAGTCTATTTATTTTAATGTTTCATTATGTTTTTATAAACCAAGCATATACTTTTTTAAACTTATACTATCCTCCCAATTTTTTGATAAGATGTTTGATTTTTGTTTTTAGTTCTATAATTCCTTTGTTGATTTGGGAATTGGTCAAAAGCAATGATTACTTATCTTTATTATTTTTGCCATTAAAGTCTAATAAATTGATTAAAAATCAAAAGTGATGTAGAGAACTAATATTTGATTTTTTAAATATACAGGTATGTTTTGGTGGGCATTGCCCACCCTACAATCAATAATGAATTGGGGTAATAAGTTAGGTATCTTATCGTTTATTACTCATTTAAGAATTATTTGTATAAACTTTAATCCCATGCAATAATAAGCCTAATCCCCATCCTAACATGGGATAAATTGCCCAGAAGTATCCAGGGCTTACTACTAGGTTTAATATTACTAAAAAACCATTGATTGCCATGAAAGTAAATAGGTGAGATTTGAAACCTTTCCGTTGTTGATTATTAGACATTTGCTCTTTTTTTACTTCTACGTTATTTTTTAACCATTCTTGTTCTGCCGCTTGTAGCGATTCTGAAGAAACACCTAATTCTGAGGCTATTTCTATAATTTGTTCTCTTGTATATTCTCCCTGTTGCTTCCGTCTAAAAGCTACTTCGAGAATTTGCTGCATTTCTTCTGAATTGTAAGTCATTATCAATACCTAAAATGGTAAAAAATACTTTTGAGAGTTACTTTTGAAACGGTAGCTACACAAGCATTAAAAATATATTTGGCTACGAACTGCTTAGAAACACATTTTATATCTGAAAAATAATTGATGTCGTAATTAACAGCACAAATATAGATTTAATTAAAAATTAAAACCCACATTCCGCACTTCAATAAGTAGTATAAAAAAACTACATTTACGACTAATTAAAAACTATAGTTTTAAAAATCAAGCAGCTACCAGTAAATAAATTATACACACCAAAAATCAAGCTTTTTTATTATGTGTAAAAACACAAAATCCGGTTGATGTTGTCATAAATAATTCTAGCGTAGCTAAAACTTCGGGAGTAAGTAATGGTAAAGTAACAGTTAGGGATATACCTGTTATTAAGGAAATAAATGGCAGATTGGTTAAACAAATGAGAACAGCTAAAAAAATAAGTCAAAGAGACTTTGCTAATGCTGTAGGTATGAGTCAAAGCTGGGTTAGGGATATTGAGACTAAGGGTAAGGATGCACCTATTCCTGAAAAGTATATTGCTATAATTAAAGAGATATTAAATTTTAGATAACCTGTTGAAAATAATTAGGTAATAGCAATGGCTTATAGTGATTTTAGCTTAACTAAGTTTAAGAAAAATTTTAACATTACAATTGATGAAGAATCTGATTTATTTGCGACTGTAGAACCTATAGAAATCAGTGAAAAATTAACCAACACTTTAGAAGAAACTACGGAACTCGCGTTAGCAATAAATACGGAGAAAGCACGCTCAGAAATGATTATTACGCCAATTTTATTAGAGGTTAGACGTAAAGCTAATTATAAAATTAGTTTATTTTCTGGTACGGATTTTAATGTTGATGTTGAGAGAGGTTTAAATGGTTATTGTGATTTTGTTATCAGTCGTTCTAGGGAACAGTTAACAATTAATGCTCCTGTGCTAATTATTGTAGAAGCTAAAAATGAAAATATTAAAGGTGGTTTGGGTCAATGTGCAGCAGCAATGTTAGCAGCACAGTTGTTTAATGAACAGGAAGGTAATGAAATTAAAACTATTTATGGGGCTGTGACAACAGGAGATATATGGAAGTTCTTGAAGTTGGAAGGGACTGATATATTTATTGATTTGAATAATTATTATATTAAGGAGTTAAACAAGATTTTAGGTATTTTGTGTCAAGGGGTTGAGGGTTAAATTTAACTTCATCAATATTATCTGTTGATATTGGTTCTCCTGAAAGAATACCAATAACATTTATTGAGGTAAAAAATATAGCACAAACTCGATTAACAAGAATGGAGAAAAAATTATTCAGACTCAAAATAATATTTTTGATTTCACTATAAATATAATTTGTGATAATAATTTAGCGATCACTCTTTGGTAAAATAAGGGTGATCGCTGAATTATAGTGACATTATTGATTATTCAACAGTATTATCAGGTGGTAATTCTACATTCTTTGTGACAGGGGTAAGTTGATTCTTGTCTTTATCTTTTTGAGCAGCTTCTTTTGCAGAAATGATTTGTTTCATAGCGTCTACAAGATGTAATTGAGTAACGCATTTTTCATCATCTTGTTTCTATTTTTATAACTAAAATGAAATTCTAATGCTGAGGAAATTATTTCCATCCTAAACGTTTAGAAGTATCTGCAACATTAATGACAGATGCAACTAATTTATAACAAAATATTTCCTCACTTTGAGATGAAGGTTGAAAAGGTTCACTTAAACTAATTGTTAATCTAAATTTATCCGGTTCAAAATTATCTAAATTGAGTTTTTCTATGATTTCTTCACAGGAATATATACCTTCTTCTAAAAAACTAAGTTTATCTATCCAAATTGGATCTGTAATTGGTAAATCATAAGAATTACCACATAGAGAAAAAAGACATCTAAATGATTTCTTCTTCTGAGAATTATATTTAATTTCCCATTTTAATTGTTCTGGATTGATCATTGTTAATGAAGATTTAATCGGTGATATTTGTAAATCTTCATAACGGATACGTCTATCAAAATTACCTAGTAATTGAGGTTGAGAAGAACTTTGTTTAATTTCTGGTTTCAGTAATATTTGTGCTTGTTTTAAAGTAGCTTTTCCTAAAATCTGCCATTTATCACTATAATGAATTAGCCAATTTTCTGGATGATGACATTTGGGTTCATGTCTAATAAAAGGGATTCTAATAATATCAAATAACTCTGGTTCTTGACCATCTCTAGTAGTGTAATGTTCTGGATATAGAGTTCCATCTCTTCTATTAGAAATAGGCCGTAACCATCCTGTACCATCGGTTTTTATACCTGCAAGACAAATTCCGCCAAGCTTCGTAGATTTAGCAAGACAAATAATATCAAACGTCAGCATTTTTAAACTTCAATTAGCACGATAAATAGTATTATACTTAGAGATGATGAATTTTGATATTTTTTTCTAGGTTATTTTGCAAATATTCAGCTACTAAGCGACGATGACAATTATGGGGTTTTAACTCACTACACAATAAACAACTTTTATCTATGATATCTATAGATAATTTACTTTCAATTTTTCGTTGTGTAATCAGTTGATTAAATTTTTGTTCATAGCTATCCCAAGTTATTTCTTTCTTTTTATAAGCATCGAGAATATCTTTAGTCGGAGCTAAATCAAGAATATGAATATATTCAATTCCGCCAATTTTTTGCAAAAAATATGCTAAATCTGGCTTTTTGGCAAATCCTGCAAGTTGAGAAACATTATTTAATCGTGTATCAATAACTCGTTTAACACCTGATTTTATCAAAGTTTCAAAAAACTGTTCTGCTTTTTTTTGGGTAAAGCCAATAGTAAATAAATTAACTTGTTCACTCATGATCATCTGTCGTTTCTGTATAAGCTACTTTTTCACTTTGTAATTGATATGCTTTTTCTACTAACTCGGCACGGGAAAGAGGTTTTTCTAAAGTTTGGATAGGTTGCAAATCAAATAGAGAAAGCTGTTTCACAGGATTTTGCAAATCAGCCAAAACTTTAGATAAATTATTCTGTTTTAATACCCTATTTTCTAAATCTTCATTTGTTTCTAAATCTCCATTTTTATGAATATGGTGAATTTCTAAACCAGCTTTTTTCAAATGTGGACAAATCAAAATAGCCCGATGACAAACTATCGGATCTTGTTCAGCACACATCAAACTGATTTGATATTTTTCTGCACCTTGAATTAAACGATTTAAACCAACTTTAAAAGCCTCTGTTTCTGCGATTAAATCATAACGAGCCATACCATTTACATAACAGTTTCTATCAAGAGGACGAGCGCCTAAATTATCACCCAGGGGAACATAAGCGATATTTACGGTTTTGAGTTCTGCTTTTAAAGCCGATTGATTAAATTGAGGAAATCGGCGACTGTAGGGACTAGAACGCACGTCAGCTAAGGCTGTTACTTGATGTTGGAGTAACAGTTCGATAAATGTTTCAATTGCATGATTGGAATGACCAATAGTAAATGTTTTCATATTCATTAATTTTTTATCCAGAAATAATACCTATAATAATTTTTACAAGTGTTGATAAATCTTCTGGAACTCGATAGCGTTTCTGATCTTGAATTATTTGCCGATTTGTGCGATTATAAATTCCAAAACGCCAATCTTCACCAGTTGTAACTGCTCCATAAATCAGATTAGAAGTAGATTTTGTCCATTCATCAAGTGCAATTAATTCAATCGCAAGTTGAGTAAATCCTCTGACTAAATCTGATTGTTTAGCTTGAATAACTAAGAGATTTTGAGGCGCTGCAATATAATAATCTAGAGTTCCTTTCAAATAATCATTGACGGCAATTGAATATTCTATATTAAGTCGCTGATTAGTTAAATCGCATACCTCAAACAAAATTGGACCTATTAAAGCCTCCCGTCTAGCAGTTTCATTCACTAAATCTATGTGAGATAAATTTCGCTGAATCTGGTGCTGTAAAGACTGTAAGTTTAAAGTGTCTGAAGATTCAGGTAATGTTAACTCTTGCCTTTCAATCGTGCAGTTTAATTCTGCCAAGATATCATCAATAGTAAAGGATAATTCAAAATATCGGCTGAAAGTATAGGATTTACCGGGTTTCAGAATACGACGGGAACTCATAAGCAACCTAAGTTAAATTGAGATAAGTCTATTTTACAGAAAATCCTTATAATTAATTTAGTATATACTAGTAGTCTGTCAACAACTAATTGACGGGTCCATTTGTTGCCATTTTGATTCTTCCTTCTTCCTTCGTGTCCTTCGTGCCTTCGTGGTTCGTTTCTTATCTGGCATAATTGCACACAGCGAAAATTTACTTTATTCCAAAATTCCCAACAAAATTCTCATCAAATCTTCTAAATCATCAGGAATTCGATATAATGAAATATCTTGAAAAATCTGGCGATTCGTTTTTTCTAATCTCCCAAAACGCCAAGCATCACCAATAGTTACAACTCCATAAAATACATCACCTTCTTCAACTTCAGAAATGGCAATTAACTCTACTGCCATCTGTGTAAAACCTCTTGTTAAATCATCATTTTTTGCCTCAACCACCAGTAAACCTGAATTACGTTTGAGAAAATAATCCAAATTACCTTTTAACCAATTATTCACAGATAATGGATACTCAATTCTTACTTGACATTGACAATAACGAGCAACTTCTAATAATGTAGGTGCTACTAAAGTTTCCCGTCGTGCTGTCTCACTGCTCAAACTAACTAAGGGTAAAGATTCTTCAATTCTTTGTTTTAATTCTTCTAGTCTTTCTAAAGGATGATTACTTTTAGGTAAGTCAATATGTCTTCTGAGTAAAGAGTAGCCTAATTCTGCTAATATTTCATCAGCTTCATAGGGCATTTCAAAGTAAGATCGGAATGTGTAGGATTGATTTTCTGATAATATTTTTCTACGAGTCATATTTTGTCTGAATCAGGATATCCAGGATTTTTATTTGCAATAATCTTTGAAAGTCACTACTTCAATAATATCTTAATTTCTTTCTTTATTTTTATAAAAATTGATTTGTGATCATATAAAATTATAGCATAAATTCGGGTTTCTGAAATCCATCATGAGGTAATTGTTGAAGTTCATCTCCTGTAATATCTTCAGTAATTTCTTGAGCAATTTCCCAAATATTTTTATTAGTTAATTCTTGATTTTTAACTTCATCATTAGGCTGTAGTTGAATAATATTTTTTAAACGGTGTTCAAATTGATCAATAGGCAAAATAACGGCGGTTTTTTCTCCGTTTTCATTAGTAATATATTGAATTTGTAAATTAATTGTGTTAGCTATTTTGAGAGTCATAGTAATATTTACTGAATAATGTTATCTAAGAAGTGTGAAGTTCTTAATACATAACCATACTTATTATAGCTTAAATTTTTACGTGGCGTGAAAACTTGCATTCATAATCATTTATTGATTATCTCTCCAATTCTCCAAAGAAAAATTAATTACAGTTTGGATTCTGATAAAATCAGTATCAGCCGAAACTAACGTTAATTGATTACGAATTGCTATTGCTGTTATCCAAAGATCATTTTCATCAAACTTTACCTCTACTTTCAGAGACTAACTTCAGACATTCTTCCAAGTCATCCCCTACCCATGTACCAGCATGACGTAAAATTGAACGTCCTGAAGCTGGCTTATAGTTAGTGTTTTCTGATAAACTTGTTTCTTGTTTATATTTAATAAATTCCACAAATTCATCAATAAATTTTAAATTTTCTGGTAAAATAGCTAATAGATTTTGTTCGATTTTCTGTCTTAATTCAAGAGAGTTCATAATTTTTGACCTCCTAATTGCAATTAATATTTTTTACTTTTATAAATATTGATTTTTGATTGTATGAGATTGTAGCATAAATTCGGGTTTCTGAAAACGCTATTCCAAAAAACATTTGTCTGAATCAGGATATCCAGGATTTAAGGATTTACAGGATGATGATAAGATTAATACAGAGCTTCCCGCTGTTATGAGGTACAAGAACCCCACCCCGCAAGCAATGAGGGGGCTATGATGTACATCATATAATTGGAAACTGCTTTATGATAGATTATAATCCAAATCGTTTTGTCCGATTATTCAACCAATAAATCCTCAAATTTACCTAGCGTCTATCAGTTCTCACATTCTACCAAAATTATTAATGACTAAGATAATCAAATCAAAAAATCCTGTACATCCTCAAATCCTGGATATCCTGATTCAGACAAATTAAGAATAATAAATGACCACGATTAAACAACAGCTAGTTGCGTGTTGACAATATAAGTTTAGATAACTCCATTTTTTTAGGACAATATTTTAGTACTGGGTTTTTTCTATCATCATCAGATAACTATCATCTTCCATATAATGATTTGGATGTTGATCAATTAGATGCTGTAGAATTATTAAAAGCTATAGAAGAAGAGTTTAACCTGGAAATTTCTGACGCTGAAGCCGAATTTATCAGGACAGTTCAAGAACTCGTTAATTTCATTTCATCTAAAAAAATATCGTCAAACTAAACTAGGCAACCTGCAACGGTTGTGTAGGAAGCATTCTAGGTTCTGGTAATGCTTTATTCTCTTCAGTCAGCATCTCAACAAAAGTTTCAATCACTTCCTGACCATTTCTCGCAGCTTCTTCATAAGTTCTACCATGGGTATGAAACTCCTGCCAGGGAAATTCAGGTAAGTGAACTAAAAAAACTTGATCCTCTTGAGACCATTGAATCACCATACTGTAATGATAAGTCATTTTTCACCTTCTTGATTTTCTTGCTTGTTCAATTCTTCAAGTTTTTTCAGCACCCGTTGGATGTTTTTTTCTAAATATAGCGGAGCATCATCCCCATCTTTTCCCGGTATGGTTAAGGGTTCTTCCAGTAATAAAGGATGTTTCCAATAAGTATGACTTCCTTTACCTCTACCTGCTTGAAGGAGATACCCAACTTTTGCTACTATTGCCTTCAGTTCTCTTATTTTCTTCGGCATTTCTCATGACCACACTCCCAGTTTATATTTTATGCTATTTCTGTACAACATAATCATTGTCTGAATCAGGATATCCAGGATTTTAGGATTTACAGGATGATGATAAGATGAATATGATAGATTATAATCCAAATTATTTTGTCAGATTACTTGTATTGATATAACTGATTATGTTAATTCATTTTTAATTCGATTTATTGCATTTTTCATTTCATATTCCTCCACTTGTTCTAATAGTTCTTCTATTTCACTATTGAATGAAGCTAGATATGATTGATGCCGTAACTGTTCATTCTTATTATCTGTGGGGGTAATTTTTTTTCAAGATTTTCTATTGCCGATTGAAATTTTTCAATCTGAGCCTGAGTAATCAGGTATTGATGTTCATTCAAAATCATAGTTAACTTCCTTTATAATTAATTCAGATAGACTATATTTCCATACTCCCCAAATACCTCTCATGACCGCCATCAAAGAACAACTAATTGCCGCAATTGAAAATACTCCAGAACCTATTCTGGAACAAACCCTAGACTATCTAGAATATCTCAAAACTAAAATAAATGCTTCTGCTATTAAATCAAGCAATGTTCCTGTACAAGATGGAGAACCCATATTACGCGGATCTAAAGCTAAAGATTTGCTAAAATTTGCTGGAACTTGGCAAGGTGACGACTTCGAGAAATGTCTTCAGCTTGTTTACGATACCCGATCTGAAGCTAAATTCTAATGTACCTTCTAGACACTAATCACTGTAGTCGCATCATCTTTGGTGAAACTAATCTCATCCAACAGCTAGAACTCCACAGAGAAGTCGGCGTTGCTACCAGCGTTATTGTCCGTGGAGAATTACTTTACATGGCAGCCAAATCTCAACAAACAGCCGCCAATATCCAACAGGTGAAAGCTTTTCTCAACACAATTGACCTTTACCCGATTAATTTATCAATATCAGACATTTACGGCGATCTCAAAGGTAAACTAGTTAATGTATTTGGTCCCAAAGAAAAAGCAGAACGGTTTGGAGATAACGATCTTTGGATAGCAGCTACTGCAATTCACTATAATCTAACTGTAGTTTCAACAGACAATGATTTCCGCCGTATTCAGCAAGTTTACTCTTTTGTTTTAGAGTCTTGGGTTTAAAATCTGTACTCAAATCCTAAATCCTGTACATCCTCAAATCCTGGATATCCTGATTCAGACAAAAAAAAGCGGGCTAACCGCTTATTAGAAGGTTAACCCGTTTCGCTTTGGGAATGCGCTAGAGAAATTGTTACTGCAAGACTAACTTAACGTTAGCGTTTTGCAGACCGCGCTGTTTTACTTCAGCCAAAGTCTTGTTAACGGCATATTTTTGATTAATGGAGTTGATCAACTCGGTCTGGTTGTGCTTCTTAGCAACACCCCAAAGGTCAGCAATGAGGTCAAAAGAACCGTCACTGTTACGAGACCAACCTAAATCGTACTCGCCTTCCAATACAGCAACGATGTCGGAACGGAGACGCTGACCGTTATAACCACGAACATCAGCTTCAGTCTTTACGCTGATACCTAAATCGCGCAAAGAGGATGTGAGAATTTCGGCATCGGTAATCTTGGTACGCAGAGTGCTAAAGTGAGACATTTGGGTTTCCTCCAATAAGAAGATTGATGAGAAAAACGACAACGGTTCTTTTTCAGCCAAGCCGCATGATTTGGGAACGGCTTTTTTCTATTTGTTAGCCTTGTGACTAACCTTTCCCCCCTGACATGGCAGAGGAAAGCTTTTAAAACTCCATGCGCTGATATTCAGCAACAGAGGAGGCTGCGGGTCTAGCACGCTGTCTGGCCCAGTCTCGTAAGGCTGTGACCTGTTCTTGCATCGTTCGTGACAGCGGCAAAGTAGACTTTAATGCAGCAATAATATCTAATTGGGTGAACTCCCGATCTTGGGCAAAAGCTTCATACATAGCCGCCACGATCGCCTGTTCAATTTCTGCCCCTGAAAAGCCATCTGACATTTTTGCTAGTTGTTGTAGATCAAATCTAGCAATATCTTCCCGGCGTTTGGTCAGGTGAATACCAAAGATATCCTGACGTTCTTCAGGTGTGGGCAGATCCACAAAGAAAATTTCATCAAAGCGTCCTTTCCTCAAAAACTCTCCAGGTAGGCGTTCTACGCGGTTAGCAGTTGCCATGACAAACACTGGAGATTTCTTTTCCTGCATCCAAGTGAGGAAAGAGCCGAAAATTCTGTTTGATGTCCCCCCATCAGAATCGCCTGAACCACCGCTACCCGCAAAAGATTTATCCAACTCGTCGATAAACAGAATCGTTGGGGAAATTGATTCCGCCGTTTTTAGGGCGTTCCGCAGGTTAGCTTCACTTCGACCCACCATTGAGCCGTCGTATACCCGCCCCATATCTAATCTGAGAATTGGTAAACCCCACAAACGGGAGGTAGTTTTGGCAATGAGTGACTTACCACAACCGGGAACACCGAGAATTAACATTCCTTTTGGTTGGGGCAACCCATACTCTCTCGCTCTTTCTGTAAAGGCGTTAGAGCGTTGGGTCAGCCAGGTTTTCAATTCTTCTAGGCCCCCAACAGCATCAATGGTTTCATCTTCCTCGATGTACTCCAAGATACCGTTACGACGAATGAGTTGTTTTTTCTCGGATAAGACGATATCAACTTCATTCTCCGTCAATTGCCCAGTTGTTACCTGTGCTTTGCGGTAGACTTTCTCAGCTTCATCTTTAGTTAGACCTAAAGCGGCTCTGAGAAGCTTTTCTCGCGCCTCGGTTGTTAGCCGTCGTCCACGATTTTGCTCTTGATGGGCAGTTAAAACTTTATTTAACTCAGCCATGTCAGGCAATTGAAAATCTAAAACAACAACTTCTTTTTCTAGTTCTATCGGAACTTGCTGTATGGGAGACATTAAGATAATGTTCTTTTGCGTTCCTTTAAAACTAGCGATCGCGTCCCGGAGCGATCTAGTTGTTGCTGGCGCATCAATAAAGGGATGTAAATCTTTAAGAATAAATATACTGGGTTCTTTTTGCCGAATAATCCAATCAATCGCTGCTTCGGGAGAAACAGTATTGTGTTGAGTAGTATTCCGGGGTTGACCGTACTCGACGATACCGTGAGTTACTGTCCAAATAAATACTCGTCTTGGGGGTTTTAAATCTTGGGAGACTTTAAAAATTCCCTGCTCTGCCCGCTCTTCCTCGGAGGTCACAAGGTAGATTAGAGGGTATTGAGCCTGAATTAATATGTTTAGCTCTTCTTTCATACTATCGACCTACTTGAGACCTTATAGAGACAGTACCGATTAGCGATAGCCTGGCGTTAAGCCATTCAGCCATAGCGTGGCCTTAAACCATACTATAGATTAATCATTCATAATTCCTATCTAGCAAGGAACTAATTCTTCCTCACCCTTGGGAGGAGTTTCATCTTTTTCTCTACTATCAATAGATAGAGGACTTTGACCAATTACTCCTGGTTGATTGCCCAAGTTCACTAGTTCACCATCACGTAATACAAGTGAAGTTTCGCAAGTGGGACAGGAATAAACCCGGTGAGTTCGACCATGTGAAGACGCTTCTATCTCTTCTACTATTTCTGAGTTCATCAGGTAGAAATTAAGCGCACGTTCAGCAAGGTCTGACATCGGTTCTGAGTCAACAGCAGAACGAATTTTTAGTCTTCTGTGCAGTTCCGGTGATAAATATAACGTAACCTTTTGCTTAGTTTGCATACAACTTTCTAGTGGTCTTACCCGGGTATGTAAACCACCTTATCGGCTTTTTTCTTAGTTGTCAAGATGGTAAAGCGTTTTAACTGCAATTTTGTTACATTTCGTAATATAACTAGGATTTTGTCTGATAGCGTGGCGTGGCGCAAGCCATATCAGGATGTCCAGGATTTTAGGATTTTCAGGATTTGTGTGGGAATTTTGATGATTTTGTCATATATTTTTTGTCTGAATCAGGATTTACAGGATTTAGGGATTTTCAGGATTTTTGTGGGGATTTGGATTTTGTCTGGATATATTTCACGAAGTGGTATGTACTCTTTGTGATCATCTGGTGAAAATATTATCTGCCGTCGTTTAGCTTCGTCCTGTGCGGTTTTAACAAAATCAAAATTAGCTAAACTTGATAACATTAATGTAATTACGGGAGAATAAAGCGAGGAACATCAGCAAAAAACTACTATCATCTAATCCTTGAGTATAACCGAGGATTTTATCACGACTAATTGGGGAATTTAATTAAATATCAACATACAAGAGACAGCTTATGTCCCAAACACTCCAAGCCTCAAAACTAAGCTTATATGATGTCATTCAACAATTTCATTTACAGGAAGTAAAAGATGCACATTTCTTTAGGGAAATAGTAGACGATCTAGTGGAATTGTCAGATCGGGAAAAACAGGATCTAGATTTAATCAAAGAGGAGTATCTCTATTTAGCACAACGTCCGATGTTGGAGGATCTGGTCAAAATGGTTGTCCTTTCACCTCTGCTGTCCTGTGCGGGATTTTATCATGCTCCCTTTTTTGTGAAAGCTGAAGAAGCGATCGCCATTGCTCTAGAAGACAAAGATCAGGTAATCAAAGGACAAATCGATCTACTAGTGGTGCAAGATGCTCTTTGGATTGTAGTAATTGAAGCTAAACACAGTGCCTTTAATGTGATGGTAGCTTTACCTCAAATATTGACCTACATGAGTGTATCATCTCAAGAGAATCAACCAGTATTTGGACTGATTACCAATGGTAGTGATTTTCATTTTATCAAGTTAGTGCGATCGCAGTATGCTATTTCTAGACGATTTTCTTTATATGATGCTGACAATGCCCTCTATGATGTGTTGCGAATCCTGAAGCATCTTGGTCAATTAACAATTCCTAGTTCGAGAATAAATGGGTAAATTATACTCAAAACGGTTGGAATATGGACTTTTGCAAAATAATATTGCCTCTTCAAAACGAATTAACACCATTATCATTTAATTTGTTAGGTTGCATTCCTTAACCCCACCAACAAAATCGCCCTAGTACACAACGGCATAAATCAACCAACCATTAAAAATCTCCGAAAAGCTTGTTTAATCTGCTTTTTTAATTTTTAATTGTTAATTTTTAATTCCGCCCTGTGGTACTAGTCGTTTACAAAAAACCTAAATCTTCCATTATCCCCTGTCAAATTATTAGGAGAATAACCTATGACCACGACACTGTATGAAACCGACTTTAATCTTTGGATAGAACAAACTGTTAACCAACTCAAAAATGGACAAATTCAAGACCTAGATATAGAAAATCTAATCGAGGAAGTTCAATCAATGGGGAGCAATGACAAACGGGAAATTAAAAGCCGATTAATTGTTTTAATCATGCACCTATTAAAATATAAATATCAACCAAAAAAGAAAACAAAAAGTTGGACTTCAACTATAATAACCCAAAGAAATGAACTCGAATTAGTCTTAGAAAACAGTCCTAGCTTAAATCCATTCCTTAAAGACAATATATCCGAGTGCTATCAGAAAGCACGAAAAAACGCCGCCAGGGAAACAAAACTACCCTTAACTACCTTTCCCCTAGAATGTCCCTTCACCCCAGAGCAAATCATAGACTCCGATTATTTCCCAGACACAAACGCTTAATATAAAAGCAGTGCGATCGGCTGAATTTGATAACATTAGTCTAATTACAGGAGAATTTTAGATTTTAGGGCTTTTCATTATTGCTTTAATGTTAGAATAAAATCACTCTTTTTAAATTTAGCTATGCGTGCGATCGAAACCACTGGCATCTTAAATATCCAAGGGCAGATCCAACTCGATCGCCCCATTCCCCAAGAAAAAGACAAGGTTGTGCGCGTTATTCTTTTAATGCCAGAAGATGAACTCAATGAACAAACTTGGTTAGATGCTGTTTCCAATAACCCTAGCTTTGCTTTTCTGCACGATCCAGAAGAAGATATTTATACCCTGAAAGATGGACAACCTGTAGCTCATGAAGGGTAAAATCGTTTTAATTCAATTTCCCTTTGATGACTTATCTTCCAGTAAAGTCCGTCCTGCCTATTGTCTCACTAATACGATTGGAGCATATCAACACATTATCTTTGCCCTCATCACCAGCCGTATTCCCAACAATCCCCTTCATACAGATATCATTCTAACACCAGAAAATTCAGATTTTATTATAAGTGGTCTTCGCAAATCATCAACCATCAGACTTGATCATTTGGTAACACTTCGATCCTTACTTATTCAGCGTGAGCTAGGCTCATTATCGTTAAAGACTCAAGCCTTAATTGTGGATATTTTGTGTGATATTCCACGCTTGCCTTGATTAATCATAAACTGCGATCGCCAAATCATCATCGAAGAAGATAACTTTGAAGAAGGATTAGTTGATACACTCATCGAAGCAGGAATCAAAAAAGAAGATATCGTCACCAGTTGGCAACAAGCAATTACTACGAATAAATAACCTTCTCCAAAATGAATTAACACCATTATCATTGAATTTGTTGGGTTTCGTACCTTAACCCAACCTACCGAGTTTTGAGAAAGTTGAGTGCGATATTGTTGTTTTTAAAAATGTAATTAATCCTATTGAAAATCAGGCAATTTGTTCTGAGATACGGGGCTGAATTCGTTGAATAATCTCATCACGGTTAGGTAACGTTTTTAGATCATAAATTGCTTGAAGATTAAGCCAAGAAGCCGCATCACCCCCAAAAAACCGCGCTAATCTTTCCGCAGTGTCAGCCGTAATAGAACGACGTTCTTTAACAATTTCGTGCATACGAGACGCAGGAACATTTAATTTCAAGAAGGATTAGTTGATACACTCATCGAAGCAGGAATCAAAAAAGAAGATATCATCACCAGTTGACAACAAGCGATCGCATTAAGAAGTAAATCCCCTAGTATATTTTTGTTCAAAAGCGGTCATTGCATCCAACTGCGAATCCATTAACAAACATTGTTCCAAATGGGCAATATCTAGATCAGGCAGCCAGACACTTGTTTTAACTTCCGCATACTCGCTATTCTCTAACCTATAAATACTAATCTTGCCATTCTCCCAGAACCAAACTTCGGGAATACCTCTTAGTTGATACTTTCTTAGCTTTTTAACGCCTCCGCTAGTAACAACAACTTCGATACATAGGTCAGTCTTTGCGGGATCGTTGCCAAAAGCAAAGGATAAATCGGACTGAAACTCAAGCCTCGGTTCAATTATTTGCGTGTAAGCACCTGTAGATGTGAAACATTTGGTAGGTGCTAATCGCTTACCTTGCCATTTTGCAATGCACGATTTTTATTTAACTTAACTTGCTTATTTCAGGTTTTGTCAATAGCCAATGGAAAAAATTATTTAGCACGGCGCGATCGCCAAATCATCATTGAAAGAAGATATCGTTACCAGTTGACAACAAGATCGCATCGGCATCAATCACTGGTAAATTGGATACAAACAACATAATATTAATAATTCAAATATTACATGAAAGAAGCCAAAATCAAACTCGGATTGGTACTGTGGTCTTAACACATTATTAGATTTCAGTCCCGAACGAATTCAACTTTTGCAAAACCGAGGTTATCAAGATGCCAAACGCTGTCTCGAACCAATTTTACAAACACTGATGATCGAGCGAGCGCGCCAAGAAAGTTTTGCGCGGCTTCAGGAAACATCAAAGCGATTAAGAGACGATCCACCAATCTATTAGTTAAAACTGAATGATAAAACAGCCTTGGGGTGCGGTACAAATAAACAAGGCGCTATGCGCTATTATTTCGGGTGTGGGGATAGGGATAATTTCTTGGGGATGTAATGCTAATAACCCACAAATTCAAGATACAAGATGGAATATATATAGAAATAAGCGTTATGGTTTTGAGTTTCCTTATCCGCATACTTGGCAGGTATTAAGAAGCCCAGACAACAGTGATGGTGTTGTTTTAGTTTCACCAAACCAAAAAAACGTAGAAATTCGTGCTTATGCAAGTAAGCCTTTATTAAAATCCTTAACTAAAAATCCCCAGCCAGTTTCTAACTTTCAGACTCATCAAGGGTTTTCTGGGGTAATGGCTGTAGAAGTTGGTGAAAAGGTGACTGTCATGAAATTGACCATTACCCAAGAGCAATTGGAATATCACTGGCAAGGAAAAAGCGATCGCCAAGACTTTCAAAATTATTATCGGCTGTTCTACTACATTGCTCAAGAGTATAAAATTAGTCAGTAGTTAGTGGTCATTTGTTGATGGTAAGCTCAGATACAGGAGTTATTTTTAATTGATTTACTGTCTTTGCGAGAATTTAATGATGAACAAGGGACACAAACCTGATAAATTTAGCTATCAGCGAGTAAAAACTGGTAAAGGTCAGTAACTCAGGGTTAGAGCCACTGAGCTTGTAAGAGAAATCAAACAAGCTGTACTGACCAGCCTCAGTCAAAACTTGACTACGTTTTTTGAGTCACGACACCTAGGAATGCGTAGCTGGTTCCCTGCTCTGTCATTTGCAATTAAACAGTTTTAAAGTCACTGAAACAGTGTTGCAAGTCTAACAAGCTCTGAAAACATTGGCGAAGCTAACATTACCCCAGAAATGGGAGTTGGTTTTTCAGGTTTCCAATCAAAAAACCTGACTAAAATTTAAGATTCAAT